>MHGM01000068.1 GCA_001805565.1 Omnitrophica WOR_2 bacterium RIFCSPHIGHO2_01_FULL_52_10 | reverse complement strand
GGCCGTTTTCCACTGGTACAGCGGCCCGGTCGATGTATTAAACGATATTGTCAAACAAGGTTATTTTGTTTCGGCCACGCCCAGTGTCGCATACAGTCCGCAGTCGCGCGAAGCCATCGCCAGCGCGCCTGTCGAACAGACGCTGATCGAAACAGATTGTCCGGTTCATTTTAAGGATCCGCAAACACAAGAAGAGTATCAGGCCGAGCCGCGGGACGTCGCGCGAACGTTAAAAGCGTATTGCGCCCTCAAACAAATGGATGAAGACAAGGCCCTGGCGATCCTGAACAAAAACGCCCGGCAATTTTTCGGGATTGCAAATTAATATGTCCACCAAACGGATCATTCTTATTATGTTGATCGTCCTCGTCATTGTCGGCGCGGGCGTTGGAATCTTTTTGTGGCGGGCCAAGCCGCTCTCCATCGAAGATGTCTTGCCGCCAGGGGCGTTATTTTATGTCAAGATCTCCGACGTTGACAATAATCTTTCCACGATCAAGTCGACCGCGTTCTGGCAAAGTTTGCAAACGGTACGCTGGGATTATTTGTTTGAGAAAAGCAGCTTTAGCCAACACCAAAAAGATCTGTTCAAGTCCATGGGAGAAAGAATCGCCGGCCCGTCGACCGCGGTCGTCTTGAAAGAGTTCTTCGGCCAAGAATTCGCGCTCGCGTTCTATCCGCCGGCAACGGACCCCGGGGAGATCGTCCTCTTGTCGGACAAGGATATGTATAATTTCGTGCGCAAGATGTTCTCCAATGTCCTTTTGGTCACGCGCCCGCGAGGTAAGGGCGTATTTGTGGATTTTCTGGCCCGGTTTTTGCAGTACAACGCCAAACTTCAGCCGGAAACGGTCGACGTCGCGGGCTACACGTTGCGTTACGTCACCTTGCCCGGCACGGAGATCCGGATCGGTTTTGTCAACATTCATGACCTGCTGGTCATCGGGATCGACGATCATATCCTCGAGCAGAGCGTGAGGACCTCGCGCAAGGAAGTTCCTTCGCTGGCCCTCGACGCGCATTTCCGCCGGTCCCGCGAACGGGCCATGACACCGTCGGAATTCAATGGCTATTGGAACATGGCGGAGATTTCCGCGTACACCGGTCAATATTTGAGCGCGCTGATCGCCCGCGCGGAAGAGGAGATCCGCGACACCGCCGTGGCTGCGGCGCGGGAGGAGGACTCTCCCGAGGGGGACGAAAGGGACGCAGGGGAGACAGGCGCGCGGCAGAATGTGGAGAGCATCAAGGCGTGGCTGGCGGAACGCACGCGCCTGGCCGCCGGGTTGGATGTTCTGGGGGTTTCCGGGCGCTGGGACGATATGTTAAGTTTAAAGTTCGACCTTTATTTCGACAAGGATAAAGTGGATCCCCGAAAGGGCGCGATGTACGATTGTTCCGCGGCGCGTAACGCGACGCTGGCGTTCGTTGTGTCTGAAGCGATTCTATACCAATGGACCAATTGTCTGGATCTGCGCGCTTACTGGGACGAGATCGAGCGCGAGGTCGCGCTGGCGCATGAAGGTATCGAGGACGCGGTAACTCCGGTCAACGCGCTGGAAACCGTTCTTGGTTTGAGCATCAAAGAGGACGTCCTTCCGGCCTTCGGGGATGAAATGGGCGGTTATTTGAAGGACATCCGCGTGGAAAGTTTGTTTCCGGTTCCCGATTTTTTATTTTTTGTAAAGATCGGGGATGAAACGAAAACCCAACAGCTTTTGACGAAATTTGAGGACCGTTTTCTGGAACACGTGCGTAAAGAAGAATATAACGGGATTCCGATCAAATATATTGTCAGCCCGTTGGCGGGGAAGCTTTCTTCGCCAGGAGACGGCGCAGGTGCCGGCCTCGAACTGGTGTATTGCGTTTTGGATAAATATGTGTTGTTCTCCTTGAGTCGGCCGGTCATTAAGGGAGCTATCGATAGTTTCCAGAGCCGTTCGCCTGCTCTGGCGGCGTCCGACGGATTTCAAGAGGTCCACCTGGCCGATTACCCGGAAAGCCGGGCGCTCCAGTTTGTCCGCGTCGATGAGACCACGCGTAAATTACAGGACGTCCTCGCTTGGGCCAAGACGCGGCAGGCCGCGCAAGACGCGCGGAAAGAAGCGTTCCAGAAGGGAAGCGCGCAGCGTCTCGCCGATGTCATCGGGGAGATGAAATCGCAAGAGCAGGAACTGGCCGCGACCAGGAAGCGGATCGCGGCGCTCGACGATGAGATCGGGGAGCTGGAATCCCGGCAGGTCGACGCCGCCCTGCAGCGCCCCGAGCTTGAACAATCCCAGGAAAAAGTCAAGGCCCTGGAGGCGGGGATCGCGGACACGCAGGCGCAGCAGAAAGAATTAGAGAAAATCCGCCGCGGCCACGAGCGCTATCTGGCGGACCGCAAAAGCCGCGAGGAGATCGAGGCCAATGTCATCGCGCCGCTTTTAACGGGCTTGACGCACCTTAAAACCTGGGGCGTCCGGACGACTTTGGAAAACGGCGCCTTTGAATCGAATTTATTCTTGAAAGTGGAATAGAAAAGTAATTCTTGAAAGTAAGGCACTTTATTGAATCGTTTCAAAAAAACAGTTTTGATCCTCTTACTCTGCGCGGTGTGCACCGCCTCCAGCGGGTGCGCGCTTTTGAAGGTGCCGCTGGCTTTGATGAAACTGCCGTTTACCATCGCGTGGGAAGCCTTAAAGTTCGCCCAGAAATTGCCAAAACCTCCGCCGGGGGTGTTCTTTTAAATATCATTGAAGTGTTCATATGAAAAATCAAGACGTCGCCGACATTCTGGAGCGCATGGGGACGCTTCTGGAAATCAAGGGAGAGATCGTCTTTAAGACGCGGGCGTATTATAAAGCCGCGGAGACGATCGCCGGCCTTCCGGAGGATATTGAGACCGTCCGTAAGGAAAATCGTCTGACGGAAATTCCCGGCATCGGCAAGACGCTCGCGGAAAAGATCTCGCAGTATCTCGACACCGGGCGGATGAAGGCCTACGAGGAATTGACCAAAGAAATTCCGGAAGGATTGCTGGAGGTCGTTGAGATCCCTTCGGTGGGGCCGAAAAAGGCGAAATTGTTTTTCGAGCAGCTGAAGGTGAAGAATCCGCAAGACCTGCGTAAAGCAATTGAGGCGGGAAAACTGGCGGGACTTCCAGGCATTCAGGAAAAAACGATCGAGAATATCCGTCGCGGTATCAAGATCGTCCAGCAAGGGCGGGAGCGGATGCATCTGGGGACAGCCACCCAGGTGGCGGAAGAATTTGTCGCGGCCCTTAAGAAATTGCCGGAGGTCAACGAGATCGTCGCCGCGGGGAGTCTGCGCCGCGGCCGGGAAACGGTGCGCGACATCGACATCCTCATCGATTCGACCAACCCCCAAAGAGTCATGGACGTCTTTGTCCACCTGCCGCAGGTCAAAAGTGTCAACGCCCACGGGGAAACCAAATCGTCGATCCTCACGCAAAATAACGACCAGGTCGATATCCGGGTGGTCGAGCCCCGGAGTTTCGGCGCGGCGCTGTTGTATTTTACGGGGTCGAAGGATTTTAATATCAAGCTGCGCCAGATCGCCATTAAAAAAGAAATGAAGGTCAGTGAATACGGCATTTTTTTCGTCAAAGGCGGACGCGAGAGAATGCTCGCCGGAAAAACGGAGGCCGATTGTTTTAAGGCGCTGGGCCTGCCCTACGTCCCGCCGGAGATGCGCGAGGATTTCGGCGCAGAGGAGTTCTTCGCCGACAAGAATGTCCCCGCGTTGGTCGAGTTCAAGGATATCCAGGGCGATCTGCACGTTCATTCGACCTGGTCAGACGGCCAGAACACGATCGCCGAGATGGCTCACGCGGCGGCCGCGAAAGGATATCAGTATCTGGCCCTCAGCGACCATTCCCCGCGCTTGCGGGTGGCCGGCGGCGTCACTCCGGAGGACTTGAAGAAAAAGAAAAAGGAGATTGATGATCTTAACGCCGGGATGAAGGATTTTTGTGTTCTCTTCGGAACGGAAGTAGAAATAGACAGCGCGGGGAATTTAGATTACAATAATACGATTTTAAGCGCATTTGATTTTGTCATTGCCGCCATCCACAGTGGATTCGAACAAAGTTTCGGACAATTGACCAAACGGCTCGTGAAAGTCTGTCAGAACAAATACGTCCACGCCATCGCGCATCCTACCGGGGTTCATTTGGGTAAGCGCGAGCCCTACCATTTCGATTTTCAAGAAGTTTGCAAGGCCGCTGTCGACAATAACGTCTGCCTGGAGATCAACGCTTTCCCGATCCGGTTGGACTTAAACGGGGCCAATGTCTACCACGCGCGCAAATACGGGGTCAAATTTGTCGTCGACACCGACGCGCACCGCGTTGAGCATATGGATTTTATGAAATTCGGGGTCACCACCGCGCGCCGCGGCTGGCTCACTAAAAAAGACGTGCTAAACACTTTGTCGTACAGTGAATTGATGAAGCGTCTGAGAAAATGAAGGTCAGCTATGTTTAAATCCGGAATCCGAAGCACGTCAGCCAGAGGCTGATCCGCCAATGAAGGTTAGAAAAGGTTGGAAGATGTTTGAAAAGGTTGCCAGAGGAAGAACGTTGCAAAAGGTTGCAACAAAAGTAACCTCAAGAAACTTTTAACGTTTTCCAACGTCTTTCAACCTTTTGTAACTTTTTTTAACTTTTAAGATTTGCTTCGTGCTTCGAATTTCTGAAAATCATGGATTATAAAATCGTCAACAAACAGAATTTTGCCGACCGGTTCAAACGCCTCGACATCCGTTGTCCGGACATCGCCGGTAAGGTACGCCCGGGACAATTCGTGAAGGTGTGTCCGGCGCAAGGGGAGGCGTCCCTTCCCTTGATCGTCTCCGAGATCGATCCGCTGCGGGGAATCATCGCGGTCATCGTGCAGGAGGCGGACCTGGTTGCGCAGAAGCTTGGTGCCATGCCCATCAACCAGTCGATTTACTCGATCCTGGGGCCGCTGGGCACGCCGATTCGTATCGAGAAAAAAGGTGTTGTTGTCTGCATTGCCACGGGTGTGGGGATTGCACGCATCGCGCCGGTCGCCCGCGCGTTAAAACAGGCGGGCAACAAAGTGATCGGCATTATCGGCGCGCG
>MHGM01000067.1 GCA_001805565.1 Omnitrophica WOR_2 bacterium RIFCSPHIGHO2_01_FULL_52_10 | reverse complement strand
GCGGTCGCTCGGTCTTTGAAAAGAATAGGGGGCATGGATTCTCTCGTCGGTGCAACAACCAGTGTCAATGAAGATGTCCGTAAAGCCGCGATGGAGGCTTTAGATTCCGCCTCCTCGCCGGTGAAAGCAGTGGTCAGTGATCAGTCGTCAGTGGTCAGTAAGGCGAGCGACGAGAGACGAACGACGAAAGACGAACTTGGCGGTATCGATTTGAACCCCGGGAACATGGAGCTGGAGACCAATTACGGCGCTGACAGGATCCAGTTGCCGATGCCGACGATTCCTCTGGAGAACATCAAAATCGACGGCTTGGTCCCGGTCATCATCCACGTGGCGCCGGTGACCAACCTGCCGCTTCTGCTGGGCCTGGCCGATGAAGGTGATGGCGAGGACACCTCCGGATTCCAGGTGCAGCAACCCTCGCCCGCCGGCACCCCGCGAAGGCACAAGGCCAGGGAAGTCGAGGAAGTCGGCCTGTTGAATTGATCAAACATTCGAGAAATAACGAGAAATAAACACTTGTTTTAAATGGCAAAGGGTGTTATTTTTGACATAGAGGTTGTCGATGTTGAAACCAGCCAGCAAGCCAATTAGTATTAATGTCAATATCCCGGTCCTTCACTTGAAGGAAGGCGATGCATTCATTTGCTACTCGCCTGCTTTTGACCTCGCCGCACACGGTGATTCTTTTGAGGACGCCGAGCAGTCGTTTGCTAAAACCCTGAAGTTATTTATTGAGCAAGTGACCAAGAAGGGTACATGGGCCAATGTCCTCGAAGAATACGGCTGGAGGAAGGTGAGGAAGGCGTGGAACCCGCCTCGAATTATTGGTCAGGGAAGTAAAAACATTCAAATCCCTCTTTCTGCATAGACCGTGCCCAGCCTTCGCCCAATTCACTACAAAAAATTTGAGAAATTCCTTCAGGAAATTGGATGCCGTTTTATCCGCCAGGAAGGAGATCATCGAATATGGGACCGGGATGATTTGATCCGGCCGGTGGTCGTTCGTGCCAAGAAAGATATTCCGGTTTTTGAAATCAAAAGCAATCTTAGGACTTTACGGATAAGCACCAGCGAGTATCTGGAGATAATCGAGCGTTTATAAGAATTCGACGAGAATAAAACGGCAATTGTTGGTGGCGGGTTACGCCACCGGCGATTGCCATTTTTTGTTCCCCAAAGTCCGCGAAATCGATCAAGATGACCAACGCGGAGAAAGATAATATTTTTTACCCGGTTTTTTAAAACGGTATTACAATAGAAAACGTTTTTAATAATCTCGCAAGGAGGAGGCGCCATGAAAAACATAGTTCCCAATATCCTGATCACCGCAGCAATAATATTTTTCATCTCACCGGTTTATGCCGCAACAATTGTCGGGGTTGTCAAATATGACGGGGCGGCTCCCAAATTCAAGGAAATCAAAATGGACGCGGATCCGTTGTGTGTGGAAAAGCATACCAGCGCTGTTTATCCCCAAACCCTGGTCTTGGGGGAAGGTAACACGATGGCGAATGTTTTTGTGCACGTCAAAAGTGGTTTGCCTAGCCAAGCCCATACGGCTCCCACGGAACCGGTGGTGTTGGATCAAAAGGGATGCTTTTATGAACCACACGTTTTCGGGGTCATGGTCGGCCAGCCGGTCAAGATCCTTAATCCGGACGGGACTCTTCACAATGTTCATGCCATGAGCAAGATCAATCCGGAATTTAATCTTGCCATGCCGAAATTTCGCACCGAAACAACCAAAGTGTTCGATAAACCGGAATTTATGTTCGCCTTCAAATGCGATGTCCACCCATGGATGCTGGCATGGGGTTCGGTCATGTCTCATCCGTTTTTCTCGACAACAAAACAAGACGGCAAGTTCACCATCGACAACCTGCCGGTCGGCACATATGAAATCGAGGCTTGGCATGAAAAGCTTGGCACTCAAAAAGCCAGCGTAACCTTGGCGGATGGTGAAGCAAAAGAAATTGGTTTTACTTTTTCAAAACCGTCATCAGGGGAATAGCTACATGCCCCATTCACGCGAAGATCCCCACCAGCCAGGGTTCTGGCGTAAATACATTTTTGCAACGGACCACAAGATCATTGGACTGCAGTACGGTATTACCGGCTTTTTTTTTCTTCTATTTGGTTTTTGTTTGATGCTTCTGATGCGCTGGCAGCTGGCGTATCCCGGAGAACCTATTCCCTGGATAGGAAAATTCCTGGGAGAGAGCCGCGCGCCGGGCGGCATTATGCTTCCGGAATTTTATAATGAACTGGGGGCCATGCACGGCACCATCATGGTTTTCCTGGGTGTCGTACCGCTTGTGTTTGGTGCTTTCGGGAATTATTTTGTCCCGCTTCAGATCGGCGCGCCGGATATGGCTTTCCCTAAGTTAAACATGACCAGCTATTGGTTGCTTTTTACCGGCGGCCTGATCATGCTGGCGAGTTTCTTTCTGCCGGGTGGCGCGGCCAGTTCCGGCTGGACCGCCTATTCACCTTTAGCCGATATCGCTCCTGTCGGCCAAACCTTCTGGCTTATCGGGATGGTCTTTCTCGTCAATTCTTCCTTGCTTGGCGCTATTAATTTTATCGCAACGGTCATTCAGTTGCGCGCTCCGGGCATGACGTTTATGCGTCTGCCGTTTTTTGTCTGGGCGCAGCTCGTGACGGCGTTTCTTCTTCTCCTGGCGTTCCCGCCCTTGGAAGCGGCCGGCGTCATGCAGCTTCTGGACCGTGTCGCTCACACGAGTTTCTTTCTTCCCAGCGGATTGGTGGTCAGCGGTGAACCATTAAATGTAAGCGGAGGGGGGAGCGTTCTTTTGTGGCAGCATTTATTCTGGTTCTTGGGCCATCCGGAAGTCTATGTGTTGATTTTACCTGCCATGGGCATTGTGACCGAAATTATCGCCAACAATATCCGCAAGCCAATCTGGGGTTATAAGTCGATGGTGTATTCGGTTGTTTTCGTCGGTTTTATGTCGTTTATCGTCTGGGCGCATCATATGTATTTGACCGGGATGGGAACCGCCATCAACGCGTTTTTCCAGACAACGACGATGATCATATCGATCCCGTCGGTCATTATCCTGACCTGCCTTTTTCTCTCGCTTTGGGGCGGCTCGATCCGTTTTAATATTCCCATGCTGTTTGCCCTGTCCTTTTTACCGATGTTCGGCATCGGCGGATTGACAGGGCTTCCCTTGGGGCTGTCCGCGCCTGACATTCATTTGCATGATACCTATTATGTCATTGCGCATTTTCACTATGTGGTCGCACCAGGGACAATTTTTGCCATTTTTGCGGGCATTTATTACTGGTTCCCCAAGGTCACGGGCCGGAAAATGAATGAGATCTTGGGGCACATTCATTTCTGGCCATCATTAGTTTTGATGAACTGCATCTTCATGCCGATGTTCGTACAAGGGTTGGCCGGGGTTTCGCGCCGTTTATATGACGGTGGTCAGCAGTATGCCCACGCCCAGGCCGTATTGCCGCTCAATGAAATGAGCTCGATATGCGTCTGGCTTTTGGGACTATTTCAATTGCCATTTATTTTTAATTTGATCTGGAGCCTATTCAAGGGAAAGAAAGTGACTTCCGATAACCCGTGGGAAGCCACAACGCTCGAATGGGCCACGCCCACGCCTCCGGGACATGGAAATTTTATAAAAGTCCCAACTGTTTATCGTGGGCCTTATGAATATAGCGTGCCGGGGGCGGCGAAGGATTTCACGCCGCAGAATCAGGAACGGATTTAAGGCAAGAGGTAATTTTTATGGAAATTATGCCGTACATTGTCGAGGAACGCAAAGATACCGGGCTTTTTAATGCAAAGCTCGGCATTTGGTTGTTTTTGTCTTCTGAAGTCATGCTTTTTGGCGCCTTGTTTTCTGCCTATGTGTTATTGCGTACCGGAGCGGCGCACTGGCCGCACGGCTCATCCATTTTGAACGTTCCTATCGGCGCGTTTAATACGGTCGTTCTGATCGCTTCCAGCGTGAGCATGGTTTTTGCCTGGGCCGCGCTGAAAGAAAATAAATTCGGTAAATTCAAACTTAATCTTGGCATAACGATCCTTTTGGCCCTGACATTTTTAGTCGTCAAGTCGTTTGAGTACGGCACGAAATTCGAGCACCACATGTATCCCAGGACAAGCACATTTTTAGCGATTTATTTTACATTGACGGCTTTGCATGCCCTGCACGTCATCGGCGGGATCATCGTCAACAGTTATTTTTGGGGGCCGGGAGCCAAAATGTGGCAAGCGGATCCAGCACGATTTACCAACCGCATCGAGATTGCGGGAATTTATTGGCACTTCGTCGACCTGGTGTGGATTTTTTTGTTCCCGGTGCTTTACCTTTTATAGGAGAACGGCGATGAGCGGGGCACATGACATCAAAGAAGAGATCAGAAAATATTGGAAGGTATTTACGGCCTTGCTGATCTTGACTGTGGTCACGGTCGCGATCAGTTATCTGAAGTTCGGCCTGGCCGCGGCCATCATCGTCGCGCTTACGATCGCGCTCGTTAAGGGTTCCCTGGTCGCCTGCTTTTTTATGCACCTTATTTCCGAGAGGAAGCTGGTTTATGTTATTCTCGGCTTTGTGGTTTTTTTCTTTTTGTCCCTGATGCTGTTGATTTACGCCTCATATTTTAACGTGCCGCCGGGGGTCAAAATTGTCTCTTAGGGATTTTCATGTCGTCT
>MHGM01000066.1 GCA_001805565.1 Omnitrophica WOR_2 bacterium RIFCSPHIGHO2_01_FULL_52_10 | reverse complement strand
CTCAACTGCCGAGGGACACTCCCGGAGTGTCCTGGCTCATGCTATCTTGGCTCTGGCTCGCTGGTTCACTCTATTCGATGAGTTCCCCTGCTATCGTATAAAATTTATCTTCATCGATGACGTAAACTTCCATTCTGCGAGTCTGCTCATTCCAAAATTGCATGACCTTTTCATGTTCTTCGACGGTCTTTGCAAATTCTTTTATGCTTTCGTGAGACTCGTTCGAAAAGGAAATGTACGGCGGATCCACGCCTCCTGTAAACGTAGCCTTGCCAATCACATGCAATTTACTTGTTGGACTCGCCGTCCCGATGCCGACGTTGCCGGTGCTGATCGTTGTCCCGGTGCCGTCAAGGCCGGTGCCGAAAATTAAATTGCCGATGCTTAACTGATTATCGGCCGTCGCTGACGGGGCGTCGATATCAGAACCGATAATAATATTCCTGGAGCCCGTGGTAATATTGTCACCCGCTGCATATCCTATGGTAGTATTGTTATTTCCAGTGGTGTTGGAGTAAAATGCCTGGGATCCGATGGCGGTGTTGTTATATCCAGTGGTGTTGTCGGAAAGCGCACCAGCTCCGCTGGCGGTGTTCTGATATCCAGTGGTGTTGTCGCGAAGCGAACCATTTCCGCTGGCGGTGTTGCTAAACCCAACGGTGTTGGCGTAAAGCGCACCAGCTCCGCTGGCGGTATTGGCAGCTCCAGTGTTGAAGTAAAGCGCACCATTTCCGTTGGCGGTATTGTCATTTGCAGTGGTGTTGGAGAAAAGCGCCAGAAATCCGCTGGCGGTATTGCCATATCCAGTGGTATTGAGTCGAAGCGCACCAGCTCCGCTGGCGGTGTTCTGATATCCAGTGGTGTTTGAGAAACCGGCCTGATAGCCGAAGAAGGAATTGTAATTGCCCGTATTCACACTCCCAGCGCTATCCCCGAGGAGTGTAGAAAATCTTGTGGCGTCAAAATTAACCAGCCCCACCACTTGTAATTTATTATTGGGCGTCGTGGTCCCGATCCCGACGTTGCCACTCTGAGCGAGAAACATCCATGTTTCACGGTTTTCCATATTGGCCGCTGTCCATCTGCCCAAGTTAATATCGCCATCGCTGGCAGTAGTAATATAGGTTGTTCCGTCATCAACAAATCCTAAACCTGCAAAAAACCCGTTCCCGCCTTGAGTTGTTAAACCTCCGTCATAAAGCAACAGTTTGGCGACTTGACTGGAAGTGCCAAGGGAAAGCCGTGCGTTTGGACTCGTCGTCCCGATGCCGACGTTGCCGGTCGTATTATCGATGTACATACGTTCTGCGCCTGGCCCGGCAAAAAATGATATCGGTGGACCTCCGGGAGACCCGACATAGAATGTGTTTCCGATGATTCCGACCAGTCCCCAGCCCTGGCCAAAAGCATCCTTGCCCCTTAGGAACGTAGCGTTGTCGATCATAATATCTCCGCCGGCCACATGGAGTTTTTGTAACGGCGTCGTCGTCCCGATGCCGACCTTTAAATCAGGGTTTGTGGCGGTATCGCTTGGGTAAATATTATCACCGGATTGCGTCCAAACCCCTCCGCCGATGCTTCCCCAAGTCAGGGTAGCCTCGTCGCAAAGCCGAAGGCCGACGCCCGACTCGTAGTAAAATGTCCCGGCTTCGCTTGCTTCATCACAGTCTCCGGGCTGGAGGCCGGCGCGCGGCACCAGGCGCAGGCGGTCGTACATGCCGAAGGGCGCGGGGTAATAGGTGCTGAACTGCACCGACCCGGCCTCGGCCAGGCCGGCGGCCGTCAAAAAGAGAATCAAGGGGAGAAATTTTTTCATGGATTTAACCCTCCGGGAATGTTTTATAATATTGATATTTAAAGTATATGCTATTTATACGGGGCAAACAATAGCTTGTTCGGAATTTATGAAAGCGTTTGCTTGTTATCCACCTCTGCTTTGCGGGAAAACGATGCGCGGGTGGATAACAACCCCCACGCTTTGATTTGTCCCGGATTTTGGGGACAAATCAGTGGGGGCAAATTCAAAGGGCTACGGTTCTCCCGTTTTTTCTGGATTAAGGGCTAATTAAGGAAAACGGGACCCCGCCTACCATTTAATTTGGAAAGGCGGGGGAGTCCTTCTCAAGGGAGTTCTATCGTCAATGCAGGTGAAAATCCGAACTTTTCGGACAGCCCCGGTTATTAATAATGGCCGGGGCGTTTTTATGGGATGCGATCAAGGCGGGAAGATGGGCGTCTATGTTGATGGGCAACAGCGGTAATGACTATTTGAGTTTCTTCGACAGCATAAAAAATTAAATAAGGGAATCTACGCAATGGACATTTATGGGTATGGCGACTGACTTTTTGCCATCCGTTTGGGAATTCCCGAATGAATTCTAATGTTTCAAAAATTCCTCCGTGAAAGCATGTCCAAGCCCAGGAAGTTGAAGTTCATAGAATTCAATGGCTTCAAGAAGTTCTTGATCAGAGGGAGGAAGAAAAATAATATTCATCGTGCGAAGCGTTTTTTTATGCTTTGCAGGCCGATGGGTTTAATTTTACCGGATTTATAGGCGGCGTATCTTTTTTCAGATTCAGCAACCCATAGTTTCTCGATTTTTTGATCAGGAGTATTTAAGCTGGCCAGTACATGCTCAACGATATGGATACGTTCCTTCGGTGGTAATTGCAAAATACTTTTTTCTATGTTTTTTATGGTCATAAAACCTCCGTTTATTTAATTGTAGGGGCACAAGATTTTGTGCCCCTACGTAAAGTATATGTTATTTATACGAGGCAAACAATAGCTTGTTCAAGTTTTACGAAAGCGGTTCCTTTTATCCGCCTTTATCAGGGTGCGGGTTCTGCTTTCTGTTGACAAAAGGCACACATATGTTATGCTTTCTGTCGGATGATGAAAAGGTTAGACTGGAACATCGAGAAGAATAAAAAACTCATTAAAGAGAGAAATATTTCTTTTGAGGAAATCGTCATTTTCATTGAACAGGGGAAGTTGCTGGATATCGTTGATAATCCGAGCCCTAGGTATCATCGGCAAAAAATGTTCGTCTTGGACGTGGAAGGGTATGTGTATCTGGTTCCTTTTGTTGAAACGGAAGAGACCTATAATTTAGTCACCATTTTTCCGAGCCGTAAGGCGACAAAAGAATATTTTCAAGGAGGGAAATAAATATGAAATTGGATAAAAACGAAAAGGAATTACTGGATTCGTTTGAGCGCGGCGAATGGAAATCTGTCCCCCATTTGGCGGGGGTTAAAAAACATTTCCAGGAAGCGGCCGGGGAGACCTCGCGAAAAGACCGCCGGATCAATATCCGTCTTTCTCAAAAGGATCTGGAAGGTATACAGGCCAGGGCGGCGCGGGATGGGATGCCCTACCAGACCCTTATTTCCAGCGTGATCCACAAGTTTGTCGTGGGCGGCCTGAAAGAGGCTTGAAAATTAGCGATCCGAATGCGAGTTGACAAACAAGGAAGTTGATGTTATAGTTTCAACAGTTTTGAGACAATGAATTTAACCTTTAACTCGGTCCCGCGAGGCCGGTAAGGGAATAAATAATGCAATACCAGAAAGCAAAGGGCACAATTAAACTCGCCTCTCGTCAGAAGAGGGCGAGTTTTTTTGTTGTGTCCCTGCGGGGACACAACATCCCCACGCTTCGTTTTGTCCAAAATATCAATATCCCTGGACAAAACGAGTGGGGATATATGGATGAACTGATATGACCATCACTTCTAAAATCCTCGACCAGGACGCCATCCGCCGGGCGGTGTTGCGCGTCGCCCACGAGGTCCTTGAAAAGAACAAGGGCGGCAAGGATGTTTGTCTTGTCGGCATCCGTACCCGCGGGGTGGTGCTGGCGCAGCGGCTCAAAGAGTGCATCAAACAAATTGAAGGAGCGGAGATCCCCGTCGGGATCCTGGACATCACGCTTTACCGCGACGACCTGACGCTCGTTGACACACAACCCGTCGTGCGGGAAACGTCCCTCCATTTCGATATCACGGACAAAAAGGTCGTTTTGGTCGATGACGTTCTTTTTACCGGCAGGACCATCCGCGCGGCGCTCGATGCCCTGATCGATTTCGGCCGGCCAGCCAATATCCAGCTGGCGGTCTTGATCGACCGCGGGCACCGGGAACTGCCGATCCGCGCCGATTACGTGGGGAAGAACATCCCTACCTCCCTGGAACAGAACGTGAAGGTCGTTTTGGAAGAAGTGGATGGGCGGGGGGATGAGGTAATTATTGAGAAAAGGTAACGGTTAGGGCTAAGAGGCCCGTTTCGTTGTTCGGTTACGGTGACGTAACCATAACCCCCTAAACGATACGGGCATCCTTACCCTCACCGATTGACTTAACCAAGGAGCATATGACCGAATGGACCCGTAAAGATCTTCTGGACACGAAGGACTTGAGCCGCGAGGAAATCGAGCTGGTTCTGGAAACGGCCAAGTCGTTCAAGGAGGTCTCGGCGCGCGAGGTCAAAAAGGTGCCGGCTTTGCGCGGCAAGACGGTCGCGATGCTCTTTTTCGAAAACTCAACGAGGACCCGCGCTTCTTTCGAGCTCGCCGCCAAACGGCTCTCGGCGGATACGATCAATATCTCTGCCGGCAGCAGTTCGCTTTCCAAAGGCGAGACGATCCTGGATACGGCCCGGAATCTCGAGGCCATGAATATCGATGCCATCGTGGTGCGGCATCCCGCCTCCGGCGTCCCCGATGTTTTGGCCCGGCATTTAAAAGCTGTGGTCATCAACGCCGGTGACGGTTGCCGGGCGCATCCGACCCAGGCGCTGCTGGATCTGTTCACGATCAAAGAAAAACTCGGCAAGATCGACGGGCTGAAAGTGGGGATCGTCGGTGATATCCTGCACTCGCGGGTGGCGCGCTCCAACATCTGGGGGTTCAACAAGCTCGGCGCGCGCTTGACCGTCTGCGGCCCCGCAACGCTGATGCCGGTGGGGGTCGAGAAGTTAGGCGTGAAGGTCAGCCACGATATCGACGAATTGATTCGCGAAAGTGACGTGCTGATGCTTCTGCGTCTGCAGAAGGAGCGCCAGGAAAATCAATTTTTGCCGTCGATCCGCGAGTATGCCAAGCAGTTCGGCATTAATCAGGAAAGGCTCAAACAGGCGCAGAAAGATATCGTCATCATGCACCCCGGGCCCACGAACCGCGGGG
>MHGM01000065.1 GCA_001805565.1 Omnitrophica WOR_2 bacterium RIFCSPHIGHO2_01_FULL_52_10 | reverse complement strand
GGCCGTGTCCCCGGCCCTGCCCACAACCGCCAGTTGTCCTTGTAACGGGGCCGCCTCCCAGGGCATGATGCTCTGGATATGTTTTTCCAGGCCCAGGCGTTTAAGGGCCGCCGTGGCGACAATAAGACCGTCGCAGTAGCCGTCCCGCATTTTCCGGATGCGCTCTTCGATGGTCCCGCGGATGTCCACGGTTTCCAGTTCCGGGTTGAGCTCTTTGACCCGTTGTTGCCGCAAAATACTGCTGGTAGCAACCTTTGCTCCTGCCGGCAGCTGGTTGAATGTTACTTTTCCGACAAACGCATCGGTTTCGTCAGGGCTCGCGGTCAGGGCAAAAATTGTCAATCCTGCCGGTAATGGCTGCGGCAGGTCCTTGGCGCTGTGGATGGCGGCATCAATCTCATTGTTCAAAAGGGCCGTATCAAGGGCATCGGTGAAAAAATCATCGGCTGGACTGGCGGTCAATGAAACTGTTTTGTTTTGATCGCCGCGAGTGGAATAGGTCCGGCGCGCAAAGGAAATTTTGATTCCCTTTTCTTTAAGAAGCGACCGCACTTCCTCCACTTGGACCAGCGCGAGCTTGCTGGCCCGCGAACCAATCTTTATTTTTTGAGTAAAAGATTCCATAAGTTTAAATAACCAAGATACAAGAAACAATATTGATGATTGGAATTTTTTTGGTTATTGTTCCTTGGTGATTGGAATTTTATTTAGTTGTTCCATTTCGATCTTGAGCGAGTCCAGGCTCAAGCAGACATCCCGGAAAAAGAACACCAGCGCGAGAATAAAGCACCCGAGGCTCGCCGTGAAAAATATTTTGATGAACGCGATCAGCTGGATGTTGAACGCGAGCGTTGAGAACAACATCAGCATGATGGAGCTGACGAAGAACATGCTGACGGCGACCAGTCCGATGGCGGTCTGCAAAATGTGGCAGCGCCGATAGATGATGTTGATCTGCGCGCGCAGGCCGGGGGCCCCTTCGTCCGCGGCGGTCTTAAGCTCCGCGGTGAACAGGCGGATACGGTCAACGCTGCGGCCCAGGCGGTTGGTCATGGATAAAAGCACCAGGCCCAGCCCGGAGATAAAGATACAAGGCGTGATCGATGCCTGTAGACTTTGGATGAAATTTTCGGTCGGCATATTCATTTTGTATAGCTTAAAAGAGGGGGATTGTCAACCTTTGATATAGTCGTAAGTTGTAAGTCGTAAGTGGTAAGCAAAAAAGAGCAGAAAAATGAGGAATAATTGAAGCGTTTAGATGTTTTTATTTACGACTTATTGCTTACGACTTACGACTAATTATTCGGTCTCAATCAGTTTTTTGATCTCCGGCAGGGCTTTGCGGGCGGCGTCTTCTCCGCGCTTGATGAGTTCGTCGACCTTGTAGAGTTCAAACCAGTTGATGCCGACCAGATCCGGGTGGATGACGACGTCCGCTTGCTGGGCGCTTTGTTCGGCCAGCACGTACTCGGTGGATTGGAGGGTACGCACGATAATATCGGAAATGTTGTGCCGAAACGGCCGCAAAAGGAACCGGTACATGCGAAATCCCAGGAATTGGAACGGGGCCTCGCGGAAAGGAACCCGTTCTTTTCTTAATTCGGTATTTTTTTCCAAGGCAAAACTTTCGGAAACATCGTGCGGAGATTGCAGGACGTTGACGCCGATGATCTTTTTGATGTTCCGGCTGGTCAGGATGTTCGTCGGCAAGGGGTTCAGAACGCCCCCATCGATGATCAAGCGGTCTTTTTCGCGGACGGGTTCGATGACGCCGGGGATGGCGATGCTTTTACGGATGGCGTTGACCAGCGAGCCCGATTCCATGACAAGCTCTTCCCGGCGGATCAGATCGTACGCGGTGATCATCAGCGGTATCCGGGTGCTGTAAAAAGTGCGGCCGCCGATATGCTTGCGCAGCCAATGTTTAATGGCCCGCCCGCCGAGGAGCCCGGATATGGGAACGACCGGATCGAGCAGGTTCAGCAGATTTTTTCTTTGCTCGAATTCACGGGCGATCTTTTCGATCCCGGCGGCATCCTTGCCGATGGCCCAGAGGCTGGCGATGATGGCCCCCATGCTGCTGCCCACGACAATGTCGATGGGGATGTTCTCTTGTTCCAGCACGCGTAAAACTCCGATGTGGGCGATCCCCAGTGCCGCCCCGCCTCCCAGCGCCAGACCAACGGAAACCCCCCCGATCTCCCGCGCGATGCGGGTGACGGTTTTGGTGTATTCGCTGTGCGGTTCCGATTGAAGAAAAGATAAATGCTGTGAACCTTCGCGTTGCGTAAGTTCCGATGGTGGCAAGGTCGGCAGCGCGGCAGAGACATGATAATCGAGGTGTTTATTGATCTCCTCAAAGGACAGATAAATTTTCTCCTCAACGGCCCGCACGATGACCCGGATCCGTTCCTCGCGGAATTTCCTCCCCTCCGGGGACCTCTCGGCCTGCGGGCCAAAGGCTCCCGGCGGGGAGGAAGAGCCTCTCGGCAGCCGGTCGATGACCTTACGGATGGATTCCATATCCCTGGTCCGGTCGCAGGTGATCAAATGCACCAAATCCGACTGGGTCAGGGTTTCCAGGACGATGTCGTCCATTTCGTTGGGCAGGTCGACAATGACGTAATGGTAATCGCCGACAAAGGCGCTGACGAAAAGACCGATATGTTTTTTGAGGGCCGTGTCTTTCGGGTCAAAGGAAACATTGAGCAGATCAACCGGCAGGTCCTTTTTGATGACGTGATCAAGGATCTTCGCGTGGTCATCGATGATCTGCGCGAGGCCGATCGGCGGGCTCTTCCACCGGGGGGAATTTCCCGCGCGTGCGCCGCTATCCTGCGGTTGGCCGGGAGGGTGGATATTGATGAAAATAACGTTTTTACCGGTTTCCTTCCGGATGCTTAAGGCGAGGTTAATGGCGTAAGTGGAACTGCCCGTGCCGGTGACCGGGCTGTAGACGGCAACCACCGTACTTTCAAAGACGGATTTGGTCGTGTCATGGATCTTTCGACGGATGCGGCGCGAAAGACTTTGACTTAAGCGCAAGCCCAGCGGCGGGATGGAATTGAGGATCTCGTGAAAATCTTCTTTCGCGATCTTAAGGACGATGGAATCATTGAGGGCCTCGAAATTCATCGAGTGGTTTTCGCCGGTCAGGATCGAAACGATCCCGAAATGCATCCCGCGGTGAATAAAGTCGATGTCGTCTTTTTGGGCGTGCAGGCTGCTGCTGTAGGCCAGGAGGCGCCCGGAGATCAGGCAGTAAAAGAAATCCGGCGCCCCGCCCTGCGGGCAGACGATATCTCCTTTTTTATATTCGACAATGACGGCCTTGCGGGCGATCCGGTGGAGCTCCATCCAGCTTAATCCGGTAAAGATGGGAATTTGCTGGACGAGATGGAAACGGTTGACGAGAGAAGACAGGTTGTTCATTTTTAAAGTGGTAAGTCGTAAGTGGTAAGTCGTAAGCTAAAAGCTTTATGAAAATATTCTATAGAAAACATCAAGATTCTTTTAATCCCGTCATAACCGTCGTTTGGATATCCGGATATTTCAATCTTTTCCTTTGCTTACTACTTACGACTTACTGCTTACGACTGTTTTTACCGGTTCGGCTTCAGCACCTCATTGACGGCCAGGGTCAGATCCGGTACGTTTTGATATTTGACGAAATGCTCGATCCCGGCATTTTTACTCATTTCCTGGGCGATAATGGCTTTTTCCGGTTTGTCTTCCGTATACAGGATGAATTTGACATCCTGTGTTTTGGGCATTTTTTTTAATTTCGCGATGACGGCGTCTCCGGAGATATCGTGCAGGCCGAAGCTGATCAGCGCTATTTCAGGCACCATCGTGAAAATATGTTCAATGGCTTCTGTCCCGCTGTGCACCATATGAACCAGGTACCCGGCGTCCAGGAAGGCGGCGCCGATCTTGTCGCGCGTCGGCGCGTCGGTCTCGGCAATACAGACCTTGGCCGGCTGGTTCGCGTCGCGGGGTTTCGCGGCCCTGGCGGCGCCGGATCTCTTCGCGAGGATCCGGTGGACTTCCGTCAGGAGATCATCGATCTCAAAGGGTTTGGCCATGAACCCGTCGATGTCCATCCCTTTGAAGAATTCTTCCATGTTCGCGCGCGCCGTCAGGATCAGAATTGGATACTTGGGCTGGCTCCACGCGTCGCAGATCCGCTGGTAAAATTCCACGCCCCCCATCTTCGGCATGTTCATGTCCAGGATGATCAGATCGGGGTCTGCCGCCTCCAGTTTTTCCAGCCCATCCTGTCCGTTATCGGCCGTGGTGACGTTGTATCCTTTTGAACTCAACACGGTCTTGATCAATTGCTGCAGGTCGATCTCATCGTCGATCAAAAGGATTTTCTTCGGTTCATCCATTATTGAACTCCTTTTTTAAAAATTCGAAGTACGAAGCAAATCTTAAAAGTTAAAAAAAGTTGCAAAAGGTTGAAAGACGTTGGAAAACGTTAAAAGTTTCGCGAGGTTACTTTTATTGCAACCCTTTGCAACGTTCTTCCTCTTGTAACTTTTTTAAACCTCTTCCAACCTTTTCTAACCTTCCTTGGCGGATCAGCCTCTGAGTGACGTGCTTCGGATTTCGTGTTTATGTGTCATTATGTTCGAAACGGCAGCCGGCGTTCCTGGATGGGCAGAACGAAACTGAAGGTCGTTCCTTTACCCAGGGTTGATTCGACCGAGATTTTTCCGCCGTGGCGCAATACGATTTCCTTGCAAATGGCCAGTCCCAGGCCAGTGCCGCCCTTTTCGTTTTTTTCCGCGGATTCGAGCTGTTGGAATTTTTGGAAAAGTTTGGGAACATCACTCTCCGCGATGCCTTTTCCGGTATCGGTGACGCTGATGATAATATGGTTGTTGGCGGAGTGGTCCTCGGTTTTGATCGTGACCCCGCCGTGTTTGGTGAACTTGATCGCGTTACTGACCAGATTATTCAATACCTGGATGATGCGGTCTTTGTCAAAAGGTACCTGGGATAAATTCTGGTCCAGTTCCGCGTTAAGATATAACCCGTGGCTTTTGGCCACGTCCTGCTGGGCGTAAATGACCTCGGCAATGACCTCACTGACCCCCTGGATTTTGAAATCCATCTGCATCTTCCCGGATTCGATTTTGGTCAAGTCCAGGATGTCGGAGACCAGCCGCTGGAGATGCTCCACGCTTTTTTGCGCGCGGCCCAGGACTTCCTCCTGCTCGCGGTTGATCTCGCCGGCCATCCGCTTGCAGACCAGGTCGACCGCGGTCTTGATGGAGGCCAGCGGC
>MHGM01000064.1 GCA_001805565.1 Omnitrophica WOR_2 bacterium RIFCSPHIGHO2_01_FULL_52_10 | reverse complement strand
GACAACCCTCATCCGGATTTTTCCACTCGGCGCGCTGGCCACTGGTCATGCTCGTTTTGGTGACGTGGTATGTCGCGCTGACCGCGGCGCATTATTTCAACCAGCGGCCCATGTGGAACGACGAGGCGTGCGTCTTTGAAAGTATCCAGTATTTTAACCCCCAGCAGATGTTCACCGCCCAATTGCGGGCTGTGCAGGTTTTTCCGCGGGTTTATCTTTTTCTGATCCAGCAGTTTTCCGGGTTGTTCGATTTCCACCTGTTGAGTTTACGGTTTTTCTCGTTCGTCGCGATGCTAGCCGCGTTCTGGCTTTGGTTGAAACTGGTACGTCCGTTCTTAAAGAATGATTGGGCGTATTGGACGTACCTTTTTTCCTGGTCGGCATCGGTGCCGCTAGTCTATTACGCCGCGGAACTCAAGTCCTATTCGGTGGACGTGCTCGCCGGGGCGATCTTTATGACGTTTTTGTATCATGAAGACGCCTTGCACGCTCGGGACGCGCGCCAATATCGGCTGGTCCTCGCGGCCCTGCCCGCGCTGGGACTTTTTTCGTATCCGGCATTTTTATTTGCGATGATCGTTTTGTATAATCTGATTGTCGCCACGCTCAAAGACCGATCGCGCCGCAATGACCTTTTGATTTATGCGGTCTCCCTGGCCGCCTTTATCCTGCTTTCGTATACGATCGACATACGTTTACGCCCGGTCGGCGCTGTCACGGAAGGGTTCGGAGACTATTTCATTTCTACTCAATCCGTGGGGGAATTTTTTAAGACGCTGGGCGAGGGGACGAACAATCTGTTCTCCCGGTGGTTCGGCGAAAAGCCCAAGACCGTCAAAAGGATCGCCATTATGTTCATCCTCTTTGGATTTTTTAACATGTTCTACGCGTTTTTTGCTAATATCAAAAAGGAAGGTTATCGCATCCGCTCGCCCAAGACCGCGGCGTTCGCGCTTTTTTTGGGATTGGTGGCGCTGGGGCTGCTCAAAAAATATCCGTTTACCGTTCCACGCACGTCGCTTTTTTTCTGCCCGTTCGCGCTCTTTTTGACCATTGAGGCCATCACCGGCCTCAAGAAGTTCAATAAATATATCTTTTCGCCGGTGCACGGGCTGTATGTCGTGTTTCTCATCGCCGTGACGTTTGGCATCGCCAGCAATGTTTTCTCCGGAGACCTTGGCGCCGTGCCGATACTCTGGAAGTAATGATCAAAAGGAGGGGAGCATATGAAGTACACGAAAGAATTCTTAGACCAGCTGTCCCTTTTTTAGCCGTGCTGATTTTCTTGTTGCAATTTTCATTGGATAGGTAATATAATACAATTGATTTTTACGACTAAGCATATCCTGCTCCTGTCTGATTGTTTTTGGCATGATAATACTCCTTGTCAGTAGCACCCCCCCCAAGAGGGTGGCCATCATGGACAAAAAGATCACAGGCCTGTCCGTTTTCTCTTACCTTGCCAAGGCGTTCGCCATCACCGCCGTTTATTATGTCGCCGGGAAATGGGGATTGTCTTTGGCCTTTGCGAATGCCAGTGCCACCGCGATATGGCCGCCGACGGGAATTGCGCTGGCGGTTATTTTATTGCTAGGCTACCGTTTCTGGCCAAGTATCTTTTGGGGCGCTTTTCTGGTGAACATCACTACGCAGGGGAGCGCTTGGGCTTCCTTTGGCATCGCAACTGGCAACACCCTGGAAGCGTTGTTAAGCGTTTTTCTTGTCAACAGATATAGTAACGGCCGGGAAACGTTTAATCATCCGATCAATGTCCTTAAATTCTCGGTTCTGGTAGGGCTTATCAGCACAACGGTGAGTGCTACTGCTGGGGTGGCAAGCCTCGCGCTGGGCGGCTTTGCGCCGTGGGCGAATTTCGGACCTATCTGGCTTATGTGGTGGCTGGGGGATACGTCCGGCGGATTCATCCTGGCCCCCATGCTTATTCTCTGGGGCTCGACTACGAGCGTCCCTTGGGATCGCGGAAAATGCCTTGAAGCTGCGTTATTGTTGTTGTCCCTTTTTGCCGTAGGCCAGGTCATCTTTAGCGGCAAAAATTATCCTCTGGCATTTACAGGTTTCCCGATCCTGATGTGGTCCGCGTTCCGGTTTGGCCAGCGGGAGACCGCCACCGTCGTTTTCATATTGTCCGTGATGGCCATGATAGGAACATTGCACAGCCGCGAGCCCTTTGGGCTGCAGCCTATCGATCCAGCGCTCCTTTTCTTGCAGATGTTTATGGTGGGGTTGAGCGCGATCACGGCGCTGGTGGTCGGTGCCGCCGTGCAAGAACGCCGCAGAGCGGAAAGCGATTTGAGAAAGTTCAAAGAGCGGCTACAGATCGAGAAAGACAAGTTTGAACAGGTTTTGAACATCGAGGAAGGACTCAATACGATTTTAGACGCGAACAAGCTGGTGGATTTTATCGTGAATAAGACAACCGAGGTACTGGAGGCCGAAAAATGCTCGTTGCTGCTTCTGGATGACAATAAGCAGGAGTTGTGTGTCAGAGGACGTAAAGGTACATATAATGACGCGGTCGGACAGCACCGGATCAAGATGGGGCAGCCGATCGCCGGCTTGGTTGCCCAGGAAGGCGAACCGGTATTGGTCAAAAATATTGAAGAAGACAGCCGTTTTGCGCGGCCAGTGGGGGCGTCGTACAAGACCAGATCATTTATGTGCGCTCCCATCAAGATCAACTATACTTTGAAAGGAGTCATGTGCGTGGCCGATAAAAAATCGGGAGACGCGCAAGCGAGCTTCTCGGATCTCGATTTTAAAGTTTTTTGTATGATCGTCCGCCAGGTGGCCGTTGCCCTCGAGAACGCGCAATTGTATCGTGAATTAAATTATCTGGCGGTTACGGATCCCTTGACGGAACTGAATAATTTCCGGTATTTTACGCAGTGTCTGGATCATGAGATCCATCGGGCTGTGCGTTATGCCAACGCCTTGTGTTTGCTGATGGTTGATGTGGATAACTTCAAATTGGTCAATGACCACTACGGGTACCTGGAAGGCGATATTTTACTTAAGAAAGTGGGACAGGTTTTAAAACGAATGACGCGCAAGGTGGACATTGTATGCCGTTATGCGGGAGATGAATTTGCCATTATTCTACCGGAAACCGAAATTACCAAAGCCCGGAACGTGGCTGAAAAGATCAAAAAAGAAATTATAGAGAATTCTTCTTCTCAAGAAAAAATTACGGTCAGTGTGGGCCTGGCGCAATATCACGGAAACATGAACAGGCATGATTTCATCCTGAAAGCCGACATGGCTTTACTGGAAGCGAAAAAGCAGGGCAAAAATAGGCTGTATAGTTTAGTTTGATGGAACCTTCCCGCCTTTACGCTGTCTAAATGGTCAAGCAGGGGCAGCGCGCCGCAAGAATTAGCCGCATTGAAAGGCTTTTTCTGTTGACACACCCTTGTAATGACGATATACACATTACAGAGCCTGCCCGAGCTATCATCATGGATTGAAAGAGAATAGTATGCTTCCGGGATTTTTTTTATTAATACTAATATTATTTAATCCTATTTTTATCGTACTCGCGTCCGCGCAGGAAGCCTTGACGTGGTCCGATTGTTTGGCCGAGGCGAAGAAGAATCACCCTGATCTGATCTCGGCCGTGGAGAGCGTCAACCAGGAAAAGGCCGCCAAAGAAGTCACCGCGAGCGGACTGTTCCCACAAACCAACGTAGATTTCGATATTTCTCGCGCCAAGACAAGCAGCACTACGGCAAATTCCTATTCCTATGGGGTCAGCGGCACGCAGTTGATCTTCGACGGGATGAAGACCTCCAGCGAGATCAAGGCCGCTTCCGAGAATGTGGCCGCGGCCGAAGCGAATTACCGTTTTGCCTCCGCCGAGGTCCGTTTGAATCTGCGCAGCGCTTTCGTCAATCTTCTTAAAGCCCAGGAACTCGTCAAGGTCAGCGAGGAGATCGTCAAGATCCGCCGGGACAATCTGGCGCTCATCCGGTTGCGCTACGAATCGGGATTAGAGCACCGGGGAGCGTTATTGACCGCCGAGGCGAATTTTGCCAGCGCGAACTTTGAACTGGCGCAGGCAAAGCGCAACGTGGAATTCGTCCAAAGGCAACTGACCAAAGAATTAGGCCGTAAAGAATTTAGTTCGCTCACCGTGGCCGGGGATTTCACGGCGCGCGAAACGGCCGTGGAGAAACCGGACTTTGACGCGCTGATCAAAAATAATCCGTCCGTGTTAAACGCGCTCGCGCAGAAAAATGCCGCGTCCTTCGGCGTCCAGTCCGCGCGCGCCAATTTCTTTCCGACCGTTTCCGGGTCGGCGGGCGCGGAAAAATCCGGCGCTACCTGGCCGCCGGATAACGACCAGTGGAACGCGGGGGTAAGTGTTTCGTTGCCTTTGTTCGAGGGAGGCCTTAAGACGGCCCAGTTTGCGCAGGCGCGCGCGGCGTACCGGCAAGCCGAGGCGGATGAACGCAGCACGCGCGACATTGTTGTTGTCAGTCTTGAACGGACGTGGGCGGCGCTGCAGGACGCGCTGGAGACCGTTGATGTGCGGCATAAATCCCTGGAAGCTTCCGAGGAACGTTCTAGAATCGCGCAGGCCCAGTATTCGACCGGTTTCATCGCCTTCGATGACTGGATCATCATTGAGAATACGTTAGTGGAAGCCAAGAAATTTTATCTGGAAGGCCAGGCGGACGCTTTGCTCACTGAGGCGGCCTGGATCCAGGCGAAAGGAGAAACGTTAGAATATGCGCCCTAAAATGATAAAGGTCTTTATATTGATCGCGGTGATGGCTGCGGGTGGGGTATTTGGGAAGATGAAAACACAGTCCGCCACTCCGGGGAATGACCTCACCCGTGAGATCAAACCGGTCATCGGCAACATCCAGAATGTCATTTCTTCCACGGGTACGGTTTTGCCCAAGAACAGACTGGAAGTGAAACCCTCGGTCAACGGCAGGATCGATGAAGTCCTGGTGCAAGAAGGCCAAAGCGTCCGGGCCGGAGAGACGCTGGCGTGGATGAGTTCGACCGAACGGGCGGCGCTTCTGGACGCGGCGCGCGGACAGAATGAAGAGACTTTGCGCTACTGGCAGGAGGTCTATAAAGCGATCCCGCTCATTTCGCCCATTAACGGCGAGGTCATCGTGGCCAAGACCCAGCCGGGGCAGACCGTCACGACGGC
>MHGM01000063.1 GCA_001805565.1 Omnitrophica WOR_2 bacterium RIFCSPHIGHO2_01_FULL_52_10 | reverse complement strand
GCGGAGGAAGATGACGCGCTTGATAAAGATGAACGCGTTGAACGCCCGGAGCCCAGGCTGACTCTCTGGCGCAATTCATCGATCGTTTGTTCCTGCTGGGATACGGTACGCTCCAGCTGGGTGACGCGCGCCGGCAAATTCCCGCTCCCGCCTTGCGTGCTCGCGCATCCGGTTAATAATCCTGCCAATACCACACCGAACAGTGATCTGACCGCTAAATGCATTGCCTTCCTCCCGTCATTTTCCTCATTTCCTTTTTAGAAGGAAATGAGGAGGCTCGCCGCAGGCGGCCTTTTAATCTTTTAATATTTTAAAATTTTGACCGACAGAATTTCCCACAAAAGAATAAATTCTAAATATGAATAATCAACACCAGCATTGTATCATGAAGCCTCCGGCTTCCTATTCCTTTTTTATATTTTTTATATCACCGGTTCACGCGCATCAGCCGCGTCTCGATTTCAACGGGAATATCGGGATAACGTTTATGAAACGCGTAGATCCCTTCCCGGCGCTCATCGAAGACCGCTGTTTCATAATCGAATCCCGGCTTGATCACCGGAACACCGCCAAGCTTGACCCTCTCCCCGGTACCAACGACTTTGAGCGTACCCATGTACACGACCGCGTTGGGCAGAACCTCAAAAGAAATGCTGATGTCCTCCTCGGCCAGGGTCGAACCCACGGGAATGGCTATCGAAGAGATCCGGTAAGACCCGGCCGGCAGTTCAATAAAAAAATATCCGGGCTTGACCATCTTGCCGCTGCCGGATAATGAATTTTCTTCCGGCTTGCCCTCGATGTCCAAATAAAAACTGTGCGTATATTTTCCCTCCCCCGCAATGCGCAGTCTCACGTATGTTGCCTGCAGGACTCCCTGAAAATCCGTTTTGGCAAAAACAACACCCCGGCGGCGGACATATTCCCGCATGTCCTTGCTCCCGATATTTTCGAGTCCGCCAGAGGGTTCCTGTTCAGTGAAAACAACCGTGCCGGGCAGTCTGACTTTCGGCCCGGGGGGACGCCGGGCGGGTGCCGTAGCGCATCCTGAAACCAAAAGAATGAAAACAAAGAAAGGCACTGCTTTTCGCATCGGAAGGTTTTCCGGCAATGCCGGGGTCAGGTTTCGTCTTCGCTGTTACCTTGAATTTTTCTTTCACCAAGCAAGATGGTTTCGCCCTTTTGGGCGATCTTGACGAAGGCGTATCCGACAACACAAATGAATATCCCGACCTGGATGTGGCGAAAATCACTGTTAGTGATGTCCATAGCAATAACAACCATCCCCAGGAATATCGTGATCAACCCGCTGATGTGGCCGTACAGGATCAGATCTTCCAAAGATTTTACGTTTTCGAGCTTCATCGTGCGCTAAAATTGATAATTCACGCTAACGGCCACGGCTTGACTGTCCAGGAACTGGCCTTCCGCGTTGAGCCACATGCGCCGGCCGAAGGGAATATCCATCCCGACGACAAGCCCGGCGCTTTTGTCCAAATCCGATTGCTTGCGCTTGCGAAAGTCCTCTTCCCAATGGAGGTAATCCATCCGTGACCATTTCGCGCCCGCGTAGGGCGTCAACCATTTCAAGTCGTAAGAACCTAGCAGCGAAAACTGCCAGTCATCCAGGACCGCTTTATTTTTCGTGTTGCCGATGAAGACTGAATAGGGATGGATGCTGATATGCTGGAATCCGAACACGGCCTTGACCCGCTCATCGTTATACAGCCGCACGCGAAACCCGTATCCGCCGCCGACAAAAGCGGGATATTCGATTTTGTTGCCGTTGTCGGCCGGCAGGCTCCCTCCGGGAGGATCCTGCTCAATATCCCCCGCGCCGCCTTTTAAATCCAGCGACAGCCAGTCCGTGATCCCGAAGGACAATAATAAAAAATGCTGCAGACTGCTCATCTCACCGCGGGCGTCTTCCAGGTCGCGATTGCGGACCGCGTGGGTCTGGCCGCCGACGACCAGATGACGTTTCTCCGGTAACCGCGTCCCGTAAACCGGGGCCGCCGCGCACGGCGCCGCCAACCACCAACTGATTCCCAGCCCCCAAACGATTACCAATAAACGCTTCACCGCGAATTCACCTTTTCCCAATCCTCGTCTCTCGTCGCTTCACACCATAGAAGAATATTCCCAGTATAACCCAAACCCATAAAGTTTTGAACGATAAAATTACTCTTTTTGTGGTGCGGCCTCCGGCGGTTGTTCGGCCGGGGTCATCATCTCATCGATCCTGCGTTCAATGATCCGCTCAACAAAGTTGGGAATTTTTTCCTGGATCATGGCCTTGTGCGGTGAAGGCATCCATTGAAAATTCAGGGCCTCCTGCCGGCCGGCGAGCTGGAAATCGAAAACAACCATCGGAATATCCTCACCGAAAATCTTGAGGATCGGACGGAATTTGGCGGACTCGTCCAAAAGTTTCTTGCTAAAGGCCAATGAAAGATAGCTGGTGACAAGACTATTTTTATCAATGGCAAAATCGCCGCTGATGTTGACATTTTCGGAACTTAACAGGATCCCTTTAAATTTCAAGGCGTCCAGATCCGCCGTGAACCCCGAGGACACCTGCTTGAAATCAACCTGTTGCAAGGACGGCAGATTAAAAGTATCCGCCAGCCATTGAAAAAACGCGAAATTCTTCAACCGGCCGTTGTACATGTCAAACTGCCCGTCCAGGTTCAGCCGCGGGACGCTGGTCAAATGGACCCGGCCGAATAGCCTTCCTTCAGCCTTGGCAAAATCAAGAAATAGTTCATCGAGCTGACGGACGTCCACGTCATTTAATACGACCGTCCCATCGATCTTCGGGACCGGCGGGCCGGTCGTTAACCAGAACTTTCCTGCCAGCTTGCCGCCGCAAAACGGCGACTTGATCTCCAGAAGCCGTAAAGTGCTCTGCAGCGCGTTCAACGAGATGACCGCATCCTCCAAAAATAATTTATGGAGATTCTCGCCAATTGTGATCGTCGTCTCCGCCCGGTTCAAACGAACCGACGGACGCGCGTACCGGTCCAGCAAAAACCGCAATCCTTTGAGAGTGCTGTCGATCTTCGCGACGGCAAAATTCGGATTTTTCGCTTTGTCGAATGAAACGTGGATATCGTTATCGCTGGTAAAAACTTTTCCATCGGAGGCGCCAGCGAGGTGCCACTGGATCTTGTTGAGATTCTTCATGGCAAAATTCTTCGACCGCGCGGGATCCAGTCCAATGTCCAGCTCTGCCGAAAAAAGATCGTTAAGCAACAACCTCCCTTTGAGCGTCACCGGGACATCGTTAAAATTAAAATTCAGACGCTCCACATCAACCCGCGGGAGGGAAATCCGGGCCAGGCAGTCCATGTCCATGAGATAAAGATCCTTGTCCTGAAAATGGTCAGCCGGAACAGACTTTTGAATCTTGCGCAGATATTCCCGGAGGCGATCGGATTGTTTCACGGATTTAACGATTCGGTATTCCTCCTGCGGATATGTATTAAGGAAAGCAAAACCGTTGAGCTGTAATTTTTCCTTAAACAAGCCGCCCCAGAGTTTCAAATAAATATTTTTGCGGGCAAGGGACAGCTGATCAATAAATAATCCCTCTCCGGCCCAAATACCTTGAAAGTCGAACTCCAGCGGTAATCCGACGGCCTGACGCTGCCAGCCCCGCAGAACTCCGGCGGGATCTTGGCGGGGCCAACGCGTTTTATGTTTTGGGGCATAAACGTACTTGTCTTTGCGCGCCGCGCCTTGGACCCAGACAGCATCTTTTTTCATCCAGAACACGAAGTTCAACTGAACATAATCAGGACTCCCGGCGCCGACCGTAAAGTCCCATAACGTATCCTTGACGGAAACCCGGAAATCGACCCGGGGCAGCTGCAGCAAAAAATCCAGCAACTGTTTACCGTTTCTCTTTAAGAAATCACTGAAATACCCGTGATGGATATACGGACTGTGAAATTTGATCTTCTGGACGGCCACGTTCTGATGCAAAACGAATTCCAGGATAGAAAATTCCGCTGTGACGGTAGGAAATTTTACGACCCGCGCGGGGTCCAGGTCATCGCTGGGCACAATCACGGCATTTTTGATGACAACGATGTTGGGGAAAACATACGCCATATATCCGACATCAAGCCGGTCGCTGATCAGCGTATCGGCCGCATGGATGATCTTGGCTTTATTTAAACCTAGCAGGATATTGAAAACGATGGAAACAACGAGGGCAAAAAGAACAAGAATAATAACGGCCCAGGACAAGAACCTATTGCGAAACGGCAGCAAATAACTCTCCCCCCCTGTAAAACTCCACTTTATCGATATAAAATACCGCCCGGAAGTTGCGGTAGAACGGCGAAGAGTATTTGTATTCCTTGGCTTCCTTGAAAACAAGCCCGACCTGACGGAATGTCAAAATCTCTTTTTTGAAATTCTCCGCCAAGCCGGTCTTGCCCTCCGCCTCGGCAATCTTATAGAGGTAAGACAATACGAATAATTTACCTGGAGATTGGGGATACTCATCGAGAACTTTTTCGAAAATTTCCTTGGCCTGCGCGTAGGCGGGCAGTTCATAAAAATATTCGCCCTTGGCGAAAAGGACCTGCTCCCGGTAGCGGGAATGGGGATACTCGCGGTCGATCTGGTTGTAATACATGAACGCGAAATCGACACGGCCGGCGCGGGCCGCCTGCAGCGCCTTGGCGTAAAGCGCGTCCGCTTCGCCGGCGTATCCGGAGGCGGGAACAAGCAAGAGCCAACCCGTCAAAATGATCCACACCCTCAGGCGCATCAAAAAATTCCTCCTACTTGGGATATTAACATGTTCTGTTGTTCTGTCAATCTTCGTTTGGGACATTTAAAACGGGATGGTATGATTGGGGAGCAATTTCCAGATTTTAGCGCGAAACCTCCCAATGCCCACCCTTATCAGGGCCGACACGTTTTATAACACCCTTGTTTCTTAGAGCATCCAAATAAAGCCCGATCAACTCTTTATTAACAGCTTTCAGGGCTTCATATTGAGATTTACGGATCCTCTCCTTTACCGATGAAAGAAGCCGGCTGTAATGCTCATCTAATTTTAATTTTGGTCATTGCTTGATCTTTTTAATGGCTCGAGGACATCATGTTTATTGAGTATTGCCACAATGGAAACGACCCCCGCCTTAACCTCGGCGGTGGATTTTTTGAACTCCCCAACCTTCAACCTGTCCCCCGACAAGCTCCTCCCCCAAAAGCATGTTAGGGAAGAGCGCAGTCGCAC
>MHGM01000062.1:4475-5333 GCA_001805565.1 Omnitrophica WOR_2 bacterium RIFCSPHIGHO2_01_FULL_52_10 | reverse complement strand
CCGCCGTTGGAGACGACGACGGAGCGATGGCCGTGGTCGACCAGATATTTGGCGAAATCGACAGTCCCGGTTTCCACACCACCCACGTTTAATTCAGGTAAGACTTGCAAGACTTTCATGATCGTTACGGATCAAATGACCTTCCGAATGGCCTCAAGCATCACCGGGTTGTCATCGAGCGGTTTGGTTTGAATTTTTCCCTTGGCGATATCATAGACGGCGCGGCCGATATCCTTGATGCCGCTGGCCAGGATATAGCCCTGCGCGCCCAGTTTCTAGATAAAATCAAGATGTTTGTTGGGAGCCCCCGCCCCTTTTCCCCGCAATTCCGGAAGAAAAACGATCGTGTTCTTTCCCGAACTGGCCGCCTCGGAAACCATCGATATGCTGTCGCCGGATACGACCTGGATGTCGGACAATCCCAGGATGCCTCCGACCGCTTCCGGAACATTATCCTGGCCGGCCAATATCAGCAAAGGGCAGCGAGGATGTTTACGCAGCCTTTTATGCAAAAGCTGCTCGACCGATGCCGGCGTGCGCCGCGAAGTTGTGGCCAGGATATCGGCGTTGATCTCCTGCGCCACTTCGGTCAACTGGTGGACCAGCACTTTCATCTGATGCTCGTCCAGAAAAATATTTTTTGAGTCGCCGCCGATAAAAAGGCCGATCTTCAACCTGAGGTTGTTTTTCAGGTGCGAATACCGGGTCAATAACGCCCGCGACTGTTCGGCCTGGTATGCCGGCGAGATGAGGTTCGGCGCGGCTTTTGTGTATACCAGCGATGCCCACGGACCATCGCCTTTTCGCGCCTCATGTTGCGGTAAAATCACCAGCCGGAACCGGCGATACCCCAGAAGG
>MHGM01000062.1:0-4411 GCA_001805565.1 Omnitrophica WOR_2 bacterium RIFCSPHIGHO2_01_FULL_52_10 | reverse complement strand
CCGCACTGGAACCGCAGGAAACAATAAACTCCGCCTTAATACGCTGGAGCCGTTGAAAGGATTCCTGGGCCAGGAACCCTTTCAACCACCCCAATTGCGCCCGGTAAAATACCGGCGGGATCACAAGATTCAGGACCGCGAACAATTTGCGATGGAATTGACTTCTAAAGACGACTTCTGCCGTCCGGACATTCGAGGAGATGCCGCGTTCGCCAAGCGCCTTCTGCAGCAATCCGGCAACCGCCTGCGACTGGCGCAAGTGGCCGATTTTTCCATCGTTGAGAATGGCGATGCTGGTTTCGTTGGAATACTTCCAGATCTTATAGAACCACATGTATTCCGCCGGATAGCGCCGGATATAATCTTCCATGATCCTGGTGATCCGGTTGAGGTTCGCGGGGATGTCTTTCCCGGGGTTTCCTGTGTTGGTCAACTCCAGCGGCTTGTGCACGATCATTTTATGCCGTCCGTCCGGTTCCCGGTGGATGACGCTAAAACAGATCGGCACGCCCCACTTTAATCCCACGCGGATCGCTCCCACGGACATTGAGGCGTTACGCCCGAAAAACGGCACCAATGCCCCGTCTCGTCCTCCCTGGTCGACCACCATTCCGATCACTTCATTATTTTGAAGACTACGAACAAAATCACGCGTCCCCATCCCCCGCGAGAGAACGACATAGCCGCCGCAGGAGCGATACCAGTTCAAAAGTTCATCCAGGCGGGAATACCGGGTTTGCGGTTTGACCATGACCTTATACGGCAAATTCAACATCGCGCACGAGAGACTCGCCAGTTCCCAACTGCCGAAATGCATCGCCAGCATGACGGCCCCCTTGCCCTGCCGGCGGCCTTCCGAAAGATTTTCAATACCTTCCACCGTGATCAGCTTTTGAAAATTCCCCGGGTTGATCAAGGGCATGCGGAACAGATCGATAAAATTCTGCCCATAATTGCGGAACAATTGTTTTGTGATGCGTTTTAATTCGGCAGGTGACTTGGAATCGGCAAAGGCCATTTTGAGGTTAGCATAGGCGAGCGTCTTGTGCTTCGTATCAAAATAATACGCCAGCATTCCGATGATCTTGCCGATGAATAAAGCGGTCCCCCAAGGCAACAAACGCACAAACGCGCCCAAAATACTGACGCTATGGAAGATCAAGGATTCGCTTGAGGAACGCATTTTCTCCTGTGCCATCACGGACCGTCAATTCAATATGTAATGAAAAAAGTTCTACATCCCTGGCTTGCTGAAATTCATCCCGCAGATCCGCCAATTTAACGGCATCCTTTTGCGTCGTTACAACAATCCCGACATGATTGCCGCGGCAATGTCCCAGGATGTTGCGGATATCCGTGACATTATAGACATAATGGTCGGCAAAGTTAAATGCTTTTTGGATTTTTGCCACCGATCGCGTTAACGTGGCCGCAAACGCCGCGGGCGCGCCCAGACTGCACAATGCGCAAACTGTGTGGCCGGCAATAATCCGTAATTCCCGCGGGGTCCCGGTCTTCAAATCCGTTAACCCGGCCGGTTTGTGAACGGTTTCAACAACCGGCTGCCGGCAGCCGATATCTTTTAAGCGCTGCCGGATGGACTCGACCTGCGCCGCGCCCAAATCCGTTTTTGTCAAAACCAGCAAATCCGCCCGGCGCAAAGCATACAGCGGCTCGCGCAAGATCCCCCGCGGCAAAAGCCGGCCATTGCCCCACGGGTTTGTGGCGTCGATGGCCACAATATCGAGATCTCTGGCCAAACGCCAATGCTGAAAACCGTCGTCCAGGATAAAAACATCCGCCTGGTTACTCACAAGAAATTCTTCCGCGTTCCTGATCCGATCGGCACCGGAAAGGACCGGGACATCCGGCAATATTTCCCGCAGCATGGTCACTTCATCACTTTGCTTATTATGACCGGTGATACCCCGGCCCATGTAGCCGCGCGTTAAAATAACCGGACGGAGGTTGTTCTGCTTGTATATTTGCGCGATCTTGATGACCAACGGGGTCTTGCCGGCGCCCCCGACCGTCATGTTCCCCACGCTGACAACCCGGCACGGCAAACGATGCTGTTTCAATATCCCGCTTCGATAGAGCCAGACCGTCAGGGTGACCGCCAATAAATAGGCAAACGAAAGTATCCACAGGAAGAATTTCAGTACACTGATGAACGGGCCATGGACGGCATCCGTCACAACTCGATAAGGGAAATTGCTCACGATCCCAATATCTCCTCAATAGCTTTAACGGTTGTTTCCGTTGCCCCTTGATGCTTTGCGATTTCTATTTGCGCCGCCTGGCCGATCTTCGCGCAGCGCCGGGGATCATTCAATAAATCACGCAGTTGCCGAACTAATTCTTGCGGCGTTTGCACTTCGATTACGGCGCCGCTGGGTATAAAAACGCGAAACACATCGCGAAAATTCTCCGTGTGCGGGCCGACCAACGTTGGTTTCCCGAACGCGAGCGGCTCGATCATATTCTGTCCACCTCGTCCCCGCAAACTTTTTCCGACAAAGACAACATCGGCCAATGCGTATAAATCACGCAGATATCCGATTTGATCGACGATCAAAACCTGCCGCGCGTCAACCATTCCCCTGCGGGAATTATCTGGAAACCTTCGTGACGTTAGTCCTTTGCGTTCACATAACCGCGCGATCTCATCGGCGCGCTCAACGCGACGGGGGGCGATGACCAGGCGTAAACGCGGAAATTCCGCTTTAAGATTCCGGTAACTCTCGATCATGATCTCCTCTTCGCCCGGATATGTGCTGCCGGCAATAAACACGCGGTCTTCTCCGGAAAATCCCAGGGCGTCCCTTCGGATCGCGGATTCTTTCACGAGGTTATCAAATTTAAGATTTCCCACGACGCGCACCTTTTTCGCATCGGCGCCCAGTTGAATGATCCGTCGTGCGTCCTCTTGGCTCTGCATGCACAACAGCCGGACGTCGCGCAATACTCGCCGCGCCAGAAAAGACGCTTTTTGATATCCGGCAAATGCCCGATCTGATATCCGGCCATTGACTTCAATGATCGGGATGTTCCGCTTTTGTAAACACGTAAATAAATTCGGCCAGATTTCCGTTTCCGCGGAGATATACAAGATTGGATTTAACATATTGACGTACTTACGCACAACCCAGCTGAAATCCAAAGGCGCGTAAATAACCTCGCATCTCCCGCGCAATCTTTCGCATGCGAGCGCGTGACCCGTCGGCGTCACGGTCGAAAGCACGATTGCGTACTCTGAAAATTTATCCTGGATCATCTTGATCAAATTCAAAACGACCAACACTTCTCCAACGCTCACCGCGTGAACCCAGATCGTTCTTTTATTCCCGCTGTCGCTGACCAATCCGGAACCGAATCGCGTCCAGAGCCCGGCATGCCATTTCCCATTTAAAACAAGATACGGCGAATAGACAACGGCGAAGATCAGAAATAATATGTTATAGATAATGAACACAAACTTCCTTTTATGCCCTGGGATGGGCCTGGTCGTAAACTTTTTTCAAGCGGTCGGTCGTGACATGCGTGTAAATCTGGGTCGTTGAAAGATTGACATGCCCCAGCAGTTCCTGGACGGAGCGCAGGTCCGCCCCGCGGTTAAGAAGATGTGTGGCAAAGGTGTGCCGCAGGACGTGCGGGGAAATATCGCGCGAGGCGCTCATCAATTTGATGTATTTGTGGACGATAGTGCACACGCTGCGCGTCGACAGCCGCGTCCCGTTTTTATTCAAGAAAACCGCGCTGGCCTGTTTTGGACGGCTGTCGAGATAATCCCGGATGGCAGCAACAGCCTTGCTGCCGATGGGGACCAGGCGTTCTTTCTTGCCCTTGCCGGCCACTTTGACGATGTTACTGATCAGATCCACTTGCTCGGTATTCAGCCCTGTCAGTTCACTCACCCGGATCCCCGTACTGTAGAGCGTTTCTAAAATCGCGCGGTCACGTTTGCTCGCGGTCTTGTCGCCGACCGGCATTTCAATGAATTGCGCGACCTCTTCTTCCGTCAGAAATTTTGGCAAAAGTTTTTCACGCTTGGGGGACATCAAAAGAGTGGCGGGGTTATTTTTGATGTGGCCTTCCCGGTGAAGAAACTTAAAAAAACTCCGCAGAGTGGAGAGTTTCCGGGTCAGGGTACGGGGCAAATATTCCTTCGTACGAAGGTGGGCAAGAAATCGGCGCAGAAATAGATAATCGATCTTCTCTAAAACGGTTGAACCGGTGAATTCGGAAAACTCCCGCAGGTCGACCGAGTAATTTAAAGTGGTGTGCCGGGAATAATTCTTTTCAACCTCGAGGTAGGTAATGAATTTGTCAATATATCGATCCATAGTCCCCTCAGGGCGCAGGGTCCGGCTCCGGTTGACTTTGAGGTAATTCTTTGTTCACATAGGTG
>MHGM01000061.1:5291-11032 GCA_001805565.1 Omnitrophica WOR_2 bacterium RIFCSPHIGHO2_01_FULL_52_10 | reverse complement strand
AAATACCGGAAAAGCTCCGCCTTAAATCCGCCCAGACGTTTATCCAGGATATAAAACAGGATGAGAAAATCCGCCGTGCCCGCGATGGCGCTGGCAAGGGCGATACCTCCGACCTTCAGCGGATACATGAGAATAAAATTCAGCGCCGCGTTGATGGCCAGGCAAAATGCCGCTACCAGCGCCGGCGTCCTGGTGTCCTGAAGCGCGTAGAAAACCGCCACCAGGATCTTGATCCCGCCGAAGCTCAACAGCCCTATCGCGTAATAGGAAAGCGCCGAAGAGGTGATCATCGTCGAATACAAGCTGAATTCCCCTCTTTCAAAAAAGATCCGGATGATAGGCTCCGCAAGCAATACCAGAAAAACCGTGCTCGGGCACATCACGAAAACAATATTCTCCAGTGAAAATACGATCGTCCGCTTAAGGGAGTCGACTTCATTGCGGTGAAACAATCCGGAAAGTGTGGGTAAAACCGCCGAGGCCATCGCCACGCCAAAAATCCCCATGGGAGCCTGGATAATACGGTTGGCGTAATAAACGGCGGAGATCCCCCCCGGCCCGACGATCGATGAAAGGGAAGCGCAAAATGTATCGACCAAAATGGATAGCTGGTACACGCCGCTTCCGATCATGCGCGGGATAAGGAGTTTCCCGATCTTGACAGCTCCCGGATGGCGCAGAGTCCTGGGTCTTCGGCAAGGCATGCCCATCCGGGTCAACGGGATCCATTGGGCCACGAGCTGCAAAACTCCGCCTATCAGCACCCCGACGGCCAGGCCCAAAACAGGATCCTGCATGGTATGCGAGTAAATCAACGCGGCCACGATCATGGCAATGTTTAAAAGGCACGGACTGAACGCAGAGACGGCGAAAGAGCGGAACGCGAAAAGGATCCCCATGCTGTAAGCGGTCAACCCGATGAAGACCAAATACGGGAACATGAACCGGGTCAGGTTGATCGTCAAGGCAAGCTTTCCCGGGTCCGCCATAAAACCCGGCGCGATCACCCGGACGATCACAGGTGCCGCGATGATCCCCAGGATGGTAATAACGCTTAAGACGATCAACGCCCAGGCAAACAGCGCGTTGGCAAATCCCCAAAAGGCCTTGCTGTCCTCTTTTTCCTTGTACTCGGACAAAACCGGCACTACGGCGGCGTTCATGGCCCCTTCGCCAACCAGGTCCCGGAACAAATTAGGAATCTTGGAGGCCACAAAAAAGGCGTCGGCACGAAAACCCGTCCCCAGCAGTTTGGCCACAATGACGTCGCGCGCAAAACCCAGGACACGGGAAGTTAACGTCCCCAGAGAAAGGACCGATGTCGATTTGATCAGGGAGCGGTGGGAATCCTGGTGGGGCAATTTATTGGTTGACACGGATAACCTTATTTGTTATATTTGTGCATAAATTTTTTGAACTACGAAGTCACTTAAAAGGAGTTATTGCTGTGCCACAACGAAGAACGGCCATCAAGGACCTGCGCAGAAATCGTAAAAGACACCTGCATAACCTCGATATCAAGACGGATCTGCGCAAAACCATCAAAAAATTTCTGACCCTGGTAAGCGCCAAAAGCGCCACGGAAGCGCAATCCGCCCTGAAACTGATCTACAAAAAGCTGGATAAGGCCGCCAAGCGCCATATCTTGCACGACAATACGGCCTCCCGCCGCAAGGCCCGTTTCAGCAAACTCGTCAAAAGCATCGCCTCGTAGTTGTAACCAACCCACTAAGCCGGCAATGTTCTACGGTCAAGGATACGATGCCCGTTTCGTCCTTGGGTAACGGTAAGGTTTATTTACCATAACCGATAGACGTAAACCGATACGGGCTTCGTTACCCTAACCATCACCTCACGACTGAACATCCTCAATTCTTGCCGTATAATCCCACGAGCTTGACAACCAGAAGTTCCATCCCGTGTTCCGGCTTCAAACGGCTGCGTTTGATGTTCAGATCCGCCTCCTGAAGCACCTCTAACCCTTTGCGAAAATTTTCATCAGACAACCGGGGCCGTGATTTGCCCCAGAACCAGATCAGCCCCCCCATGATCTGCAGCGGGTGATCGCCTTGCGCAAACAGATTATTCAATACCGCGCAGGCCTCAACGGGGTCGCGCGCCGATAAAGCATTCGTTATATCAAAGACGTTCTGGCGTTTGCGAGTCGCGACGGTGATAACTTTTGAATGCGCCGCCAGGCTCTTCAGAAATGCGTTGGATGCTTGCGTATCACCTGCCTCCAGGACCAGGACCACATCATCCCGTTTTTGAGCAACGCAGCGCAGAAGAATTTCTTTGGCGCGCGGATCAAGTTTATGGACGGCACGAAGGACGATCAACCTGCGCCGGCCGATGACCGGCAAAGTCAAAAGCGCTTTCTGCAGCGCGCTCGCCGCCACTGCGGTGCCATCAAGGCTTTCATAATCGAAGGCGAGGGCGTCCCCCGAGGGAAGGATTTCATATTTTAGTTCGGTGATTTTTTGATCTTTGGCGAGAGAATCTTCACCTAATAACAGATAGGTCATAAAGCAGAGGGGCTCGATTAACCATTCACCATTTACTATTTACCAAGCTTCGACAGTGCGTTCCACGATCCGGCGAGCGAGATCCGTGATGGCGTCCTCAACGGCGGCTTCCTCGGATCTGGCCGACGCGCCGGTTACAAAATACGTCGCTTCCCCCACAAAACCGGATTCCGTCCAGTCCGTCTCCCCCTTCCGGGCGTTCCACATTTCCAAAGAAACCGTAATATGGATGCGATATTCCAAGACATCATCATTGTCCGTATAGCGTAGCGCCGTCCGGTCATAACTCAAAAGCTGGCCTTTTAAGACGAGATCCGCCTTGTCCGCGTCGGCAATCTTTAAATTTCCATCAAACAAGAATCTGTTGATAACGGCGTTTCTAACTTTAATTTCCAATAAAGGCAAATAGAGATTGCGCCTTCCTTCGGCGGCGAAGTCGATGTTGTTTTTGAAGGTTTCGACATGAATCGTCTTGATACCGGAAGGAAGCGTTGACTTGGTGGTGTAACCGCAACTTGCTATTAAGACCATCGACAAGAGACCATAGACAATAGACCCTGCAAACCGAAACCCTATTTGCCCATGGTCGATGGTCGATGGTCGATGGTCGTTTGTCATTGAACCTTTCCGCTCAATTCGCGGATTTTATTGAGCGCCTGGGCCGTCCAGCGGGAATTCTGGAACTCATCTACGACCATCTGATAATAGATCCTGGCCGAGTCATACTTTTTGTTCTTCTCGTAAAACTGGGCGATGTGGAAATTACTCTCCGCTTCCTTGTCCCGCAGCCCCTGGATCTGATCTTTCGCCTGGCTGGAAAGTTCCGCGTCGGGATAATGTTCGACGAATTCTTTGAATTCTTTGACCGCGGCCTGCGTGATCTTCTGATCATACGGGGCGTCGGTGGAGCGCTTACTGTCCGAGACGGCGATCTGATATTTGGCGGCCTTAGCCCATTCACTCTCGGGATAATCGTTCATCACCTTCTCGAACTCGTCCCGCGCCTCCTGATACATGGCGTTTTCCAAAAAATACAATCCGATCTTGTAGCGCGCTGGCGCCGCAAGCTTGCCGTAAGGGGCGTTCTTGATGACGGCCTTGAACATATCCACGGCCGGATAATCCGTGTTAGAAAATGTTTGGGCCAAAAGCCCCCGCTTGCCCCGGCCTTCAAGCAGTTTCACGGCGATATCGTATTGCTTCTGGACGATCTCGGCGGAACGCTCGCTAAAAGGGTATTTATCGATCACTTCCTGGTAGTTTTTAAACGCCTCTTGAGGATTATCCATTTGTTCCCAGCTGCTGCCAATATAATATTGGGCGTCAGCGGCTTCCCGCGCCCGGGGATAGTGATTGATCAGCTTGCGGAATTCCGAAATGGCCTCTTTGTATTCCTGGGACTGATAAAAGGTCAGGGCATACTGGAGTTGTTCGGAAGGAGTATCCTTGACGGCATACTTAGGGTTTTCCCACTTATTGGTTTCCGGTGTCCAGACCCAGAATGCAAACCCGCGGGAAGATCCTAAGGTCATGCCGCTGAATAAGGAGAATAATATTAATATTATAAGTCGACGCATATGCGCAAACTTTAGCACACTCTATTGTGTTTGTCAATTATTCATGCCGTTCATGCCGTTCTTCATCCCGTCCTGTCAGACAATGGCCGCTTTTTCACAGCTTCACCCCTCCAGTCTCACCGTAAAATTTGCTCCCAAAGGGAGCGAATTTTATCCCGAGCATGCGCAGAAAATTTCCGTGAAATTTTCCAGCGCTTATGCGAGGGGCAAGGGCGATCTTTGGGGCGGTCAATTTATTCGAATTTATTCGAAATAAGTATTGTGTCCCGCATTTACACCGTCCCGCATTTACCCCGCATTTACCGTTTCACTTAAGTCGTTATTTTACAGGACAATAGGAATTTGTTCAAACAATAAAAACGGGGGCCCACTAGGAAAAAAGGGTGGCTTTTTCGGCAAGATGCCGGTCGGCGCAAGTCTTGCGCCGCAGCAGCCAGAGGGTGCCCATCATGAACAAATAATACACGATCATGACCCATGCCGGGAAGCTGGCCACCCGGAAATACGCCCCCGGGATCTGTACGCACCAAAAAACGGTCTTGACCATTAAGGCCAAAAGGACCCGGATGCAATCGGCGAATAAAAATGTGGCCGTTGGCAGCACCAGGCCGGTGAGTAAAACCCCCAACCCTAAAACAACAATCAGGGAGGACAACGGAATGACAACCAGATTGGCAAGAATAGCGACCGGCGTGACAAGCTCGAAATAATAGGCGACCATGACCGCCACCCCGCCATAGGCACAAAAGGAAAGGATGAACGATTGGCCGATATATTTCAAAACGGACATCACGGCCCCGATTGTCTTGCCGCGTTCGGCGGATTTATCATCTAATTTGGAAAATACGCTCACGCATTTCGGATAAAAAACAATGATCGCCAGAACGCTCACGAAGGACAGCTGGAACCCGACGTCAAAGAGGTTCACGGGATTCAGAAAAAGAATAAGCAGCGCCGCGCAGGCCAGCGTGTTGACGGATTCCGGCTCCCGCTCCAGGATAAAACCGGCCAGAAAGACCGCGGCCATGATGGTGGCGCGCACCACCGGCGGCTGGGCGCCGGTCAAGACCGCGTACGCGATCAGAATCAGGATCGTCAGGAGGTAATGCCCCCGCCGGCCCAGCGGAAACATTTTCAAGAAAAGAAACGTCGCGTACGCGACGATCCCGACATTAAAACCCGATATGGCCAGAATATGCACGACCCCGGCCATTTGGAACAGTTCATTAATATGTTGCGGAATGTTATACCGGTCGCCGAGCAGGAACCCTTCCATGATGCCTTTCTCCGCCCCAACGAAATGAGCCGCCAGAATAGCGCTGAGCCGATGTTTGCACCGGATCACATATTGATGGATCGGACTGCCGCGGTTCTTCCCCAGAACTTCCACGCGGCCCTGTTTCTTGACGCTCAAAATATATTTTATCCCTTTGCGATCAAGGTAGTCGCGATAGGAAAATCTGTTGTCGGAAGAAAAGTTGAACGGCTTGTGCAGTTTTCCCTCGATGGCCAGATAGTCGCCATAAAAGATATTTTCTCCCCGGAAAAGATTGACCAGCACCTCGCCCCGGCTTTTTTGCCACCCTCTTGTGCCCTTAAGACGCCTGACCTCCAGTCGGAAAATCGTTTTGCGTGCGTT
>MHGM01000061.1:1387-5272 GCA_001805565.1 Omnitrophica WOR_2 bacterium RIFCSPHIGHO2_01_FULL_52_10 | reverse complement strand
GTTCAACATCAGAAACAACGACACCTTCCAGGAAAACAGGCGCGCCGTAATAAAATTTCGCTATTTGAGAAATGTGCTGCGCGGGCAAAATCTTATGCGTCCGAAAATGGATGAGGCCCAAAAGAACAAAAGCAATAAAAATAAAACCCAGAAAACCACGGCTTTTGTGGAACGATAAAAAGCTCAAAATAAGACAAACAGCGGCCGATCCATAAGCGATAAAGATCGGGAGCGGGACGCACGCGCCCAGCAAAATGCCGCTGCCGAAACACAGCGTGACCCACAACAACGGACGGTGCGTGCGCTCCTTTTTAGATATTCCGGATGTCATTTGATCTTTAAGAACCCGGCGAACTTCGCGAAGTTCTTTTCCTTGATCCCGCGCACCCGCTTGATCTCTTCGAGGGATTTAAACGGCCCTTTTTGCTGACGGGTGTCGATGATCTGGCGGGCGGTATATTCACCGATATACGGGATACGCACGAGCTCTTCTAAAGAAGCCGTATTGACATCGAGCTTGGGGTAAATTTCCGCGCTCTCCACAACACCGACGGCATTCTTGAAGGCGGGCCAGCGGTTCAAGACATAATGCGTCAGCGAACCGGCGGCAAAGACCGTGGCCGCCAGGAGGAGCACCTGCTTCTCTTGTTTGGTAAAATGCAGCATGGGACAAACGACTTCAAGGGGGAAATCGAATACGGACGGGGGAGTTTAAATCACAATGTTCGCCACTTTCCCGGCGATGTAAATGAACCGCTTGACCGGTTTGCCGGCCAGGAATTCCTGGATCTTGGCGTCCGCCAGAATGATCTCGCGGACCTCCTCTTCGCTGCTGCCGGAGGCCACCTGGAACTTGCCGCGCAACTTGCCGTTGATCTGGGCGACGACCTGGACCGAATCCCGTGTCAAGGCCCGCGCGTCAAAAGACGGCCAGGAAACTTTTACAATACTCTCCTCCCGGCCGCCGGTCTTTTGCCACAACTCTTCGCAAATATGCGGGGTAAACGGCGCGAGCAGAACAATGACACTCCGGATGGCTCTGTTTAAAAGCGCCTGCCTGGTCGCGTTACCGGTAACGACTCTATATTGATCGATGGCGTTCATCAGGACCATCAGGGCGCTAACGGCCGTATTGAATTTGTACCCTTGCGAAATATCTTCCGTGACTTTTTTGATGGCGGCGTTGCGCTCGCGCTCCAGGTCTTTATCCTCCTGGTCAAGATCCGCCGCGGAAATATTGTCCACAACCGGAACGAACCTCTGTTCGACCAACTGCCAGACGCGGTTTAAAAATTTCCAGGAGCCGTCCACCGCGCCGTTGCTCCATTCCAGCTGGTCTTCCGGCGGCGCGGCGAACAGAATACACAGCCGTAGCGAATCCGCGCCGTAACGCTCGATGATCTCATCCGGGTCAACCGTGTTCCCCCGGGATTTCGACATGACCTCGCCGTCCTTGAGGACCATCCCTTGCGTCAAAAGCCGCGCGAACGGTTCATCGAAACTGATCAATCCCAGGTCCTTGAAAAATTTTGTAAAAAAACGCGAATACAAAAGATGCAGGATCGCGTGTTCGATGCCGCCGATGTACTGGTCCACCGGCATCCAGTACGCGGCTTCTTTTTTCTCGAAGACTTCTTTGTCGTCGCGCGGCGAGCAAAATCTTAGGAAATACCAGGAGGAATCAAAAAATGTCGCCATCGTATCGGTTTCCCGCCGGGCTTTGCCCTTGCATTTCGGGCAGGTTGTATTGACGAATTCATTACACCGCGCCAGCGGGCTGCCGCCTTCACCGGTGATTTTCACGTCCTCCGCGGGAGGCAGGACAACCGGCAGTTGATCCTCCGGCACAGGGACAATGCCGCATTGGTCACAATAAACAATCGGGATGGGCGTTCCCCAATACCGTTGACGAGAAATGAGCCAGTCGCGCAGGCGCCAGTGCACCGTGACCTCGCCCATTTTATTGACGGACATCCACTCGGCAATCTTCCTTTTAGCTGATTCGTTCTCTGTCCCGTCAAATTGTTTGGAATTGACTAAAACGCCCTGCCCTTCGTAAGCCTGCTTGAGATCGGAAACTTTCACATCGGGGTTCACCGGGTCCTGAATAACGACGCGCATCGGCAAGTTATGTTCTTTAGCGAAGAGAAAATCCCGTTGATCGTGCGTGGGGACCGCCATGATGGCGCCGGTACCGTATTCCATCAGGACATAATCCGCGATCCAGATTGGGATTGCTTCGCCGTTGACGGGATTGACCGCGTATTGGCCGGTAAAGATCCCTTCTTTCTTCTTGTCGCCGGCCATGCGCAGGCTTTTACTTTCGTTGGCGACTTTTTCGATAAAGGCACGGATCGTCTTCTCATCCGGACTGCCCGCGATCAATTTCTCGACCAAAGGATGCTCGGGGGCGAGCACGACATACGTGGCGCCGAAAATAGTATCCACGCGCGTTGTAAAAACCGTGATGCGCTCGCCGATTTCCTTCCAGGTAAAGAAAATATTGACCCCGTAGCTTTTGCCGATCCAGTTTTCCTGCATCGCCACCACACGGGAAGGCCATGGCTCGAGATGATGCAAATCTTTCAGCAACCGTTCGCTGTAATCGGTAATCTTCAGATACCACTGGTCCAGTTTGCGCTGGACCACTTCGGATTTGCAGCGCCAACAGGCGTTGTTAACGACCTCCTCATTGGCCAGTGTGGTTTGGCAGCTTTCGCACCAATTGACGGAAGAAGCTTTACGGTAGGCAAGCCCACGCTCGTGCATCTTCGAAAAGATCCACTGGTTCCAGCGGTAATATGCCTTGTCGCAGGTCGAAAGCTCGCGGTCCCAATCGTAGGAAAAACCCATGCGCTGGAGTTCGGAGCGCATCTGGCCGATACAGCCGTAGGTCCACTTGGCCGGGTCGGTTTTGTGTTTGATGGCGGCGTTCTCCGCGGGCTGGCCGAAGGCGTCATAACCCATCGGATGAAGAACATTGCAGCCTTGCATCATCCGGAAACGCGCGATCACATCCGCGATGGTGTAATTGCGCACGTGCCCCATATGGATCTTGCCCGATGGATACGGAAACATCTCCAGGACGTAATATTTCTTTTTTTGAGAGTCCGCCGTGGCACTGAAGATCTTTTTCTCTTGCCAGATCTTCTGCCATTTCTCTTCGATTCTGTGGATTTCGTGCGTGGTGTAGGGCATAATTTAAATGGAGGGGATTCCCCAGGTTCAGGGAAAAATACGATTAGCGACTAAGGACGACTGGGTCTTTTTTCCGGCTGACGGTAACCGCGGGGGATGACGTGTCCGCCTTATTGACAACAACCGTATGATAACTGCTGTCCGATTTGTAATAATCCATACCCCGCTCGATATATTGCGCGTCGATGCGCCGGGGGGCGAAGAAGTCCTGACAAATCTTCTTGGCTTTTTGGATGTCGAAACAGCGGCAGCAATAAATATCGATGGAAATGAAATTCTTCGGCGTGAGCGTGTGGATGACAATCGAGCTTTCGATCAAAGGCACCCAGCCGGAAAGGCCGGCTTTATCGGGAAAACGCGCCTCATCGCTGCGGAAAATATTCGGAGGGGATTGCTTCTCCATGCCCAACGCGGTGACCGCGTCATCGAGGAACTTATAGCAGAGCGTTAAGTCGTCGCAAACGCCCGGTTTACACCCATAAAGATCCAGCAGCAACTGATACCCAAAGGACATGTTGTTGTGCTTGTTCATTTTCTTACGTTACATTTTATACTATAAATTTGGTTAATATGCTATTAAATTTATTTTTTTTCATACTACGAACAGAAACACCAATCCGCACAGGACGAGAAACGTCAAAAAATACCACACGATCCGGTGGTTCGCGTAACGGATCCGGCCCAGGA
>MHGM01000061.1:373-1335 GCA_001805565.1 Omnitrophica WOR_2 bacterium RIFCSPHIGHO2_01_FULL_52_10 | reverse complement strand
GCAAAAATGACACAGCAGGGCTTCTTCATCAAAGATCGGATTCTGGCAGTGTGGACAAATGTGTCCTTTCATAAATGACGGTTATTATCTCATCAAAAAAAATATAATCAAGAAAAAATATATTCTTGTCCGGCCAAATGAGAAATGTCCCCGGACCGGACATTCATTTGCTTTTTACCGGAAAATATCCTAAAATGAACCCATGCATATCATGATTAACGGGCAGAAAAAAAAGATCTTTGCAGCACAAAACTTGCGGGAAATCGTCGGCCAGTTCTCTTCCAACCCCGCGGCTCTGATCGCGGAAGTCAATGGCACGATCGTCAAAAAAACCCAATGGGACGCGGTCAGCGTCAATGACGGCGATACCATCGAGCTCGTCAGTTTTGTCGGAGGAGGTTAAATTGGACACGCCGCTGGAGATCGCCGGAAAAATGTTCACCAGCCGCTTTCTGCTGGGGACCGGCAAATTCAAGAACAAAACGGATCTGGCGCAAAGTATCGAAGCTTCGAAAACGGAGATCGTCACCGTCGCCCTGCGGCGCATCGATCTCGAACGCCACGACGAAAATATTCTCGAATATATCCCCAAGAACGTGACCCTGCTGGTCAATACCTCCGGCGCGCGTAACGCCAAAGAAGCGGTGCGCATCGCCCGTCTGGCCAAGGAAGCCGGTTACGGCAACTGGATCAAAATCGAGGTCATCAATGACAGCAAATATCTTCTGCCCGACAACCAGGAAACCGTGAAAGCGACCGAAATTCTGGCCGCCGAAGGGTTCGTCGTCCTTCCTTATATGTATCCCGACCTCTACGCGGCGCGCGCCCTGGTTCAAGCCGGAGCGGCCACCGTGATGCCTTTGGGCTCGCTGATCGGCAGTAACCGCGGGCTGAAGGTCAAAGAATTCATCCAGATCCTCATCGATGAGATCGACATCCCCATTGTCGTTGATGCCGGCCTG
>MHGM01000061.1:0-361 GCA_001805565.1 Omnitrophica WOR_2 bacterium RIFCSPHIGHO2_01_FULL_52_10 | reverse complement strand
CACGCGGCCGAGGCCATGGAAATGGGCGCCGACGCTGTTTTGGTCAATACCGCCGTGGCTACAGCCGGAAACCCAGCGCTGATCGCGCAGGCTTTCGCGATGGCGGTCGAGGCCGGACGTTTGGCCTATTTGAGTAAATTGCCCCCCCCGAAAAACAACGCGGATGCCTCCTCGCCTTTAACCGGCTTTCTCTATGATCAGTCTCGTTGACATCAAGAACATTCTGCATGACCCCAATCCCGAAGCGACGGAACAGTTGGCGCAAGACGCCGGCCGCCTGACGCGCCAATATTTCGGACGGACGATCACCTTATACGCCCCCTTGTATTTATCGAACTTTTGCAGCAGTTATTGCACGTAT
>MHGM01000060.1:5231-5373 GCA_001805565.1 Omnitrophica WOR_2 bacterium RIFCSPHIGHO2_01_FULL_52_10 | reverse complement strand
GAAGGTATATCTGTTTCGGCCCGTTGATCATGATTTCCGATATCGATTTATCCTCCATTAACGGCCGCAACGGCCCCATGCTGATGAGCGCGCTGACCAGATCACGGATGACGGCCGCGCGCAATTCCTTGTCGAGATTCAG
>MHGM01000060.1:4671-5225 GCA_001805565.1 Omnitrophica WOR_2 bacterium RIFCSPHIGHO2_01_FULL_52_10 | reverse complement strand
CTCCTGACACATCCGGACGATAGCGTCATCAACAAATTTGCGCAGCTGGTCCTCCGTCATTGAATCTTTGACCTTAAGGAAATCCGTTTCCTTGATCAGGTAATGATTGACCGCGTCGCGTATTTCATTGTTGCCCATCGTTGATCTCCCTTCTTACGGAAGCCATTGTTTGATCTTGTCGATAAACCCAAACCGGGAAAAATCACTGTAAAGCACGAACAGCGCGAGGAATATGATCAGGCCGACCCCCGCCCTGGCGATGTACTCATCGGTGCGGGCCGATAGCGCGCGGCCCCGAAGCTTCTCGATGCCGAGTAAAAAAAGATGCCCGCCATCAAGCGGTATGACCGGCAACAGATTGAAAATCGCCAGGCTCGCGCTGATGACCCCCATGATGAACAAAACGTGCGACATGCCCATTTCCGCGGCCTTTTGTAGAATATAAAAGATACCGATGGGTCCTGTTACGTTTTCTTTGACCGACATTGATCCTGTCAGCATAGCGAATATCGCCTTATAGGTCATGCCTGTTATTTTGCCCAGCTCTTGTCCTG
>MHGM01000060.1:4350-4555 GCA_001805565.1 Omnitrophica WOR_2 bacterium RIFCSPHIGHO2_01_FULL_52_10 | reverse complement strand
CGCGGGGTGATCGTTTTATCTATGCGCCGTCCATCGCGCACGATCTGTAGCTGGATATGATCGCCGGTCGAGGTGGTGATCGCCTGCTGCAAACTGCTCCAGCTTTCCGTTGTCTGACCGTTGACCTGAAGTATTTGGTCGCCGACCTGAAGTCCCGCGGTTTGCGCCGGATATCCTTCGAGAACGGTGCCGATTTTATTGCTCA
>MHGM01000060.1:0-4308 GCA_001805565.1 Omnitrophica WOR_2 bacterium RIFCSPHIGHO2_01_FULL_52_10 | reverse complement strand
ACGCGAAGATAAAATTAACGACGGGGCCGTTAAAGACGACCAGCGCCCGGTGCCCGGCCGATTTTGAATAAAACTCATCCGGCCGGCCGCTGCATTGCGCGCGTTCATCTCCGGCCATTTTGACATATCCCCCCAGGGGGATGATGTTGATCATATAGCGCGTCCCGTTATGCATCCGCGAATAGATCGTTGGTCCGAAGCCCAGCGCGAAACGTTCCACCGCGATCCCCAGACGTTTCGCGGTTATAAAATGCCCCCATTCGTGTACAACGATCAAAATGCTCAACGTCACAACAAATAGAATGGTACTGTTTAAATTCGTCCAGATGGCTTCCATCGGCATGTTCCTATCGTTTTTTGATTAATCGATCCGCTTCCTGCCGGGCCCATTGATCCGCGTCCAGAATCTGCGAAAAAGATGGTGTCGCGACAATTTTATGTTTTTGAACAACGCTCTCCACAACTTTATGAATCCCGGTAAATTTCAGCCGATGGTTTAAAAAAGCCTCAACGGCCATTTCATCAGCCGCGTTTAACACGGCCGGTAATGTTCCTCCCCGCCGGCCGACTTCAATGGCCAAAGCCAGAGACGGAAATTTTTTGTAATCGGGCTTGCGGAACGTCAGTTGTCGCAATTGCGCAAAATCGATCCCCCTTAGGCCGCTCTTCCAGCGTTGCGGGTACGTCAGCGCGTACTGGATCGGTAATCGCATGTCCGTAATACCGAGTTGCGCCATGATCGACCCATCGGTAAATTCGACCATCGAATGGATGATCGCCTCCGGATGGACAACAACCTCGATATTCCCAACATCAAGCCCGAATAAATGCTTCGCCTCGAGCACTTCAAACCCTTTATTCATCAAACTTGCCGAATCGACCGTTATACGTTTTCCCATCTTCCAGCGTGGGTGCTTGAGGATTCGCGTGACCGACAAATCATCAAAACGCGGTGCCGCGACGTTCAAAAGCGCGCCCCCGGAAGCCGTCAAATAGATCTTTTTCAGATGCTCCCGAGCCTGCCCGGCCAGGCACTGAAAAATGGCGCTTTGTTCACTGTCGATGGGCACGATGGTCGCTTTGTGCCGCCGGGCCTCGCGCATCAAAATGTCTCCAGCCGAGACAAGGGCTTCTTTGTTGGCCGGCGCGACCGTTTTTCCCGTACGCACCGCCGTCAGAAACGGCTTTAACGCGGCGCTGCCGTGCATCGCCACCACGATAACGTCAACGGATCTTAGCTGGATAATTTTATCAACATCCGCATTGACGTTCAAGATTCTGGTGGCTTTCGTATTAATATGCCGCCGCAGATAATCGACACCCCGCCCGTTAACGGCCACGTGCGATGGCCGGAACTTGCGTATTTGCTGCTCCAGGAGCCGATAATTATTATAAGCCGTCAATCCAACGACGTTAAACCGGTCCACAAAACGCTCAATAACCTTCAAGGTATTGATGCCAATGGACCCGGTCGAACCAAGGATGACAATATTCCTGCGCGTCATGTTGCTAGGGTTGTAGAACCACCGAACTTATGTAAAAATAAAATACCGGCGCTGAAAACAAAATGCTGTCAATCGCATCAAGCACACCGCCCAACCCGGGAAAGAAGTTCCCGGAATCCTTCACGTTGCAATCCCGCTTGATAAGCGACTCGGAGAGGTCTCCCAGCTGTCCCATCCCGCCGAAAAATGCGCCCATCAGGGCGATATGCCCGGGGGAAAAACCAAATTGAGCCGGTATCAAAGCGCTGCCCAGCGTGGCCGCCAGCGTACCGAATGCAAAACTCCCCAGACTTCCTTCAATGGTTTTGTTCGGACTGATGCGCGGCAGCAGCGGATGCTTCCCAAATTTACTGCCGACCAATAACGCCCCCATATCTCCACATTTGGTCACTAGCAAAATGAATCCCAGCAATTTAACGCCATCCGTCCCGGGCAGAAAATACCGGATCCGGATCAAAAAGCTGAATAACCAGGACACATACAAAATCCCGAAAAGCGTCGTCGAGATCCCGATGATCGCGTTCGTATTGTCGTTGCGAAGAAATTGCATGAGAAAAATCAAAAGTAAAAGGACGACAATGAACAACAATTCCCATTTCCCGGTCGGCTCAAAGCGCGTAAAAATCGAAAGCGGGATCAAGATACCGATAATGATGCCGGTATAACTGTATATCGGAATGCCCTTTTTCTTGATCAGATAGAAAAATTCGTACAACCCCGCGAGTGTCAACCCCAACAAAACCGTGATAAATATCCATTGGTTGATGATCGCGAAAATTGTGACCAGAATCATGGCCGTTGAACTTATAAAACGTTCTTTGGTCATAACTTTATCGCTTCAACTCCGATTTGGCCAGCTCGCCGTAGCGGCGTTCCCGCTGCTGATAATCCGCGATGGCTTTTTCGAATTCCTCTTTCGTAAAATCCGGCCAGAATTTATCCGTAAAATACAGCTCTGAATAGGAAAGTTGCCACAAAAGAAAATTGCTGATTCTTCGCTCCCCGGAGGTTCGGATAAGAAGATCCGGATCCGGAAGATCTTTAGTATACAAAAATCGCGCCACAGTTTTTTCATCGATATCGGCAACGCTCAAAGATTTCTTTTCAACGGCGGATGCGATTCCCTTGACCGCGTCAATGATTTCCTGCCGGGAGCCATAATTAAAGGCTAAATTCACGATCAGCCCCGTATTATTCTTTGTTTCGTTGATCGCCATTTGAAAGATTTTCAAGACCGTGCGGGGAACGTTTTTCTCCCGACCGATCACCTGGAACTTTATGTTGTTTTCCTTCAGATTCTTTATTTTTTGCTGCAAGACGTTTGTCAGCATATTCATCAACATCGATATCTCGGATTCCGGCCGACGCCAGTTCTCGGTTGAAAATGTGAACAGAGTCAACACTGCAATCCCGACCTTCCGGGCTGCGGCAACGATTTCCTCAACTCGCTTGATCCCTTCCGCGTGTCCTTGCGTCCGCGTGAGATGCCGCTGTTTCGCCCAGCGGCCGTTGCCATCCATAATAATAGCCACATGCCGCGGAATATTGTCTGTTTGTGTCATATTAAAAAAAACGGGGGCTTCTTATCCCCCATCATGGTTCGTCACGAAATTCAGCAAAAACGCATGATTACAGCATGGCGTTGGCTCTATGTCGCGCCGGCATCAGTTTCCAATCCGGATTTAGAATTGCTTTGATTCAACGGAACCTGCTCCAACTTTTGAATGCGCTGTTGCAAGGACTTTTCAAGGGTTGCCGCCGCTTCCACCCGATCCTGCAATTGCGCATTCAAAGATTTTGTTTGTTCCAGTAATTTTTCCGTGCTTTTGACCTTCGCCTGCGCCCGCGCAAGCTCATTTTCCAGATTGCGGATTTGGGAGGATGCTTTTTCCAGCCCCTCCTCCGCCGTCAAGCGCGTATAGCGCTCATTTTCCAGAATCCTTCTGGTCTGGAGAACATTCTGATTGAAATGAATGGCCACGCCGAAACAAAATGTTACCAGAACAACCGCCAGGACAACGGCAATGATTTTCATACGCAACGTCTCCCGATCAACGTCCTTCCGCAGTTCTGTTCGGTAAAATGACGATCTCCACACGACGGTTTTTTTGCCGTCCTTCCAGCGTCGAGTTATCGCCAACCGGCCGGAATTCTCCATATCCCGTGGCGGACAAACGTCCGGGAGAGATATTCTGCGTCTGGGTCAAATAGTGCAAGACGCTCAGCGCCCGCGCGCTGGATAATTCCCAATTCGATCTCCATCCGGAACGCTGGATCGGGACATCATCCGTGTGTCCTTCAATGCCAACCGACAAATCTTTCACCGTCGTATTGAGGACATCGGCTATTTTATCCAATTTTTCAAAAGAACTTTGCCGCAATTCTACTTTCCCCGAATCAAACAAAACCTCCGCCACAAAAGTGATGACCAGTCCGCGGTCCATCATCTTCACGCTGACTTCCTGATCGCTGATCTCTTTGCGTAAACGTGCTTCCAGCTCCGCTTTGGCTTTTTCGAGACTATTGAGCCGCCCTTTGAGCTTGGCGATTTCCTCAACATCCGAACGTCTACCTTTTTGGAATACAATCGTGCAACCGCTTAAAACGAGGGCAACGGCAAGAACCACGGATAGCGTGAAAAGTTTTCGAAAAATCGGGTGCATCAACTCCTCCTTAATTGACGTATCCCACCTTAACATAGGGGCAATTTAAAGTCAAGCTCTTTATGACAACTTAAGCTCCTGCAACAAGATACAGTCTAGCGGATAATAATTTCCGAGCGTTTTGTTCCTATGGAGATGTA
>MHGM01000059.1:211-5332 GCA_001805565.1 Omnitrophica WOR_2 bacterium RIFCSPHIGHO2_01_FULL_52_10 | reverse complement strand
TTTCTCCGGCACGGCCAGGACCCAACGCACCTTGCCGGAGCTTTGTTTGGCATAAACAAGCTCGGCCAAAGAAACCACTTTGGAGCCGTTTTCCATGATCCAGTCCGCCCCGGTTATGCCGCAATCCAAGGCTCCTTCTTCTACATAACGGGACATTTCCTGCGCCCGTAAAAGAACCGGCTCGATCTCCGGATCATCGATCGAAGGAAAATAAGAACGGCCAGAGACATAGATCCTGAATCCGGCGTGCTCAAACACCTTGATGGTCGCTTCCTGAAGGCTTCCTTTTGGCAATCCTAACTTCAATTTACGCATCTTGTTGCACCCTAAGCCTTTATTTTACGGTTCAAAAAGTAAATTATTATATCTTTGCCCCCCAGCGTTGTAAAGCAATTTCCTAAGACATTATAAGTATAATATCCAATAGCCGCCTTTACAACCCTGCGAAAGATTCGAATTCGCGCTAAAATATCTTGTCAAAAACATATCGAACAGATATAATCAACCCTAATTTTCAATACCGATACCGCACCCATCAACGAAAGTCAGTTATGCTAAAACTATTACGCAAAAAAGGGTTCGCCAAAAAGGTCCTCTGGGTCATCGCGGTCATCATCATCCTTTCTTTTGGATTCTTCGGGACCGCCTACCTGATAACCGATAAAAAACCTGTCGATTATGCCGGGACCATATCCGGGAAAAAAGTCTCCGCGGAGGAGTTTAGCAAAGCTTACCAGGCGGTTTATATCCAGGCGCTCATCCGCTTCGGAGACAAGTTCAGCGAGATTTCCCGATTCCTGAACCTGGAAGCTGAAACGTGGGACCGGCTTATCCTCTTGCGCGAGGCCGTTAAAAGAAGGATCAGGGCGAGCAATGAAGAGGTCGTCCAGGCGATCGATCAATACGCGTTTTTTCAGCGTGACGGCCGCTTCGATCCCCTTCTCTATAATGACATCCTGCGTTACGCTTTTCGCATATCGGCCCGGGATTTTGAAGAGGGCATCCGGGACAATCTTAAATTTATCACTTTATTTCAACAAATTACCGCCCCGGTGGCCGTGACCGACCGGGAAGTCCTCGAGGCTTTCAGACGGGAAAACGAAAAGATCCAGGTCAGCTACCTCCTGGTCACGCCTGAACAGTTCCAGAAAGACGTTTCCTTCAATGACGAGGAAGCCCAAAACTACTACGCGCAAAATAAAAATGAATTTATTGTCCCTGCCACCATAAGCGTTGAGTACATTAATCTGGATTTCCCTCCCGCGGCGAAACCGGAACCCCAAAAAGAAGAAACTGCGCCGGAGGCGACAAAACCGGCAACAGCTGCCGACGAGACACCAACCGTCACCGAGGAGATGAAACGGCCCGTGCGCGAGAAAGCCAATGCCATTTTCCAGGACTTGCTCGTCAATCCGGATATGCAGGCCGCGGGAGGAAAACACAATGTCGAGGTCAAATCAAGCGAATTTTTCAGCATGGAACAGCCCGATCTCACTTTGGGCTGGCCCTACGAACTGCTCATCAAGCTCTTCCAGACGGACAAAAATGCCGTCAATGATCCTTTTGAAACGCCGCAGGGAATGTTGATCGTCAAGATCAAGGAAAAAAAGGACGCCGATATCCCCGAATATAGGGATGTCAGCGAAAAAGCCGCGGGGGCCCTGCGAAAAAACAAGGCCAAAACAATCGCCCGGGGAAAAACAGAAGAATACCTCAAACTCATCCAGGACGCGTTCGCCCGGACAGAACTGAAGGATTTCGCCCAGACCGTCAAAAATTCAGGACTGGAAGTTTACCAGACGCCGGTGTTTGGCCGCGGGGAATACCTGCCGGTCGTTGGTATTTCGAAAGAATTCCAGGATGCCGCTTTTGCCTTGACGGAACAAAATGACCTGAGCGGTGTCGTCGCGACCGAAACGGGATACAGCGTCGTGCATCTTGATTCGCGCGTCCCGGCCGATGAAAAAAAATTTGCAGAAAAAAAACAATCTCTTTCCGAAAAACTCCTCAACGAACGCCGGACCCAGAACTTCAATGACTTTTTAAGCAACCTGCGCCAGCAGGCCAAAATTACAAGCAATCTTCCGCAAAAAAGCCAGTAACTCGAAATCTACGTCGACTCCGTCAGCCAGTTCAAATAATCTTTATTTCCTTCGACAATCGGCAGGGCGATGACTTCCGGCACGTCGTAACCGTGCAGGGCCTTGACAGTTTTGACGATGGAAGGAAAATGCCGGCGGCGGGATTTCAAAACAAGCAGAACCTCTTGCGCCCGATCAGTCTTGCCTTGCCAGCGGAAGATCGACTGTATCCCCGGCACAATGTTGGCGCAGGCGACTAATTTTTCTTCAACCAATTTTTCAGCGATCGTATTGGCTTGAGCCTCATCTTGAGCGGTCACAAGAATGACGATATGCATTTAAAGACTCCCTGTTCCAGCGGTAAGTGATACTTACGACTGTTTCTTCAGCATCATAATGGAAATCATTCTGCCCGCGGATTCACGTTCCCGGCGGTAGGAAAAACACGTTGGGTCGCAGCACGTGCACACGGCGCAGTCCAGGATATTCGCGGCGCTGATCCCTGACCCGATAAGCTGATTTTTGTTGGTCTCCGGCAGATCGAAAAAATATCCCTGTTTGCGTTTGGCTGTTTCCTTCGGAAAGTATTCCAGAAACGAAGCGCCTACACGATAACAGCAGGAACGGATCGCCGGGCCAAAAGCGACCAACAGATCTTTAGGGTTTGAATCCCATTGTTGACACATCAGGGCAACGGCTTGTGTCGTGATCCGCTGCTGTGTCCCGCGCCAACCCGCGTGCACAAGCCCGATGACTTCATGCCGGGGATCATACAGAAAAACTGAAAGACAATCAGCGGTGCGTACCGCGATGGCCAGATTAGGACGGTCGGTCAAAATTCCGTCGGCATCTTCCAGCTTCGCTGGAAGCGAAGCCGGCCGTCGGGTGGCAGTGCGGGCAACTATGATGACTTTATGGCCGTGCACCTGGCGGACCGTCAAGACCCCCGGCAGCCGGAATCCCAGCTGCCGCGCCAAAAATGCGCTCTGGGACCGGGTTAGAGGTGTCGGCGTGCCGGAGAGCTTAAAATCGGCGCTGCGGTCGCTGGTAAACGTCACGACATGCGGCGGAAAAAAATCACGGAAGGATTGCGTCGTCGTCAAACGGTTCTCGGGAAGCATCAATAGTCCTGCCTTGTCCTGATACCGGCTGCCCCTCTGAAGAAGGCAACGCCTGGACATCTTTTAATTTTCGTTCGATGGTGCGTGATTTACGCGTGGCCGACTCGATCTCTTCGCTGGCCTGCTTTAAACGCGTATGCGTCTTATCCAGAATATCGCCGAATTTGACAAATTCATTGCGCACCGCCCCCAAAAGCTGCCAGACCTCGCTGGCCCGTTTCTCGACGGCGAGCGTACGGAACCCCATCTGCAAAGCATTGAGATGTGCCGTAATCGTGGTCGGTCCCGCGATAGTGACCCGAAAATCTCTTTGCAATTGTTCATGCAACCCGGGCCGGCGCAGCACCTCGGCGTAAAGCCCTTCGATGGGAAGATACATAATGGCGAAATCCGTCGTCTGCGGCGGGTCGATATATTTATCCCGTATTTTCCTGGCTTCGGATTTGATCCTGTTTTCAATGGCCTTTTGCTGTTCCTCCACGAGGGCCGCGCTGCCTTCATCCTGGGCTTGCAACAGCCGCTCGTAATCCTCTTTGGGGAATTTGGCATCGATGGGAATATACACGGCCTTGCCGTCGCGGCCGGGCAGCTTGATCGCGAATTCGACCGGATCGCGGCTTCCCTGTTTGGTCACCACATTACGTTCGTATTGCTCCACAGTGAGCATCTGTTCAAGGAGATTCCCCAACTGGATCTCGCCCCACGTCCCACGGGTCTTGACATTGGTTAACACTCTCTTGAGATCTCCAACGCCGGAGGCGAGGCTTTGCATCTCGCCCAATCCGGCGTGTACTTTTTCAAGCCTTTCGCTGACGACCTTAAAAGATTCTCCCAAGCGCTTCTCCAGGGGGGAATGGAGCTTCTCATCGACCGTCTCGCGCATCCTTTCCAGCTTCTGGCTGTTATCTTCCTGCAACGCCTGCAAGCGGGTTTCGACGACCTCACGGACCTTCTCAAGCTTGCGCTCGTTCATGTCGGTCAATTTCAACAATTGGTCAGTGAACGCGTGGATACTTTGAGCGGATTCACGGCGGTTGGTGGCCATTTCCTCGCGCACGAGGCGTTCGACGCGGTCACCATCTTTACGCCGCGTCAATTCGCGCACAAAAAGGGCGGTCAAAAGGATAGTATTAAAAACCAAAAGGATCGTAAGAAGCATATAAACCTGATCACTTCTTCTTGTCTTCGAGCAGTTTGATGATCTTTTCCAGACGGGAAGTAATGGCGATCGGGACAAAGACGATCCAAATCAACAAAAAAATCATGATGCCGAAATGAAGGATGCCCGCACTCATCGCGTTGCCGGAAAATGGACATATTGGATACATAGCTCGCTCCTTTTCATTGAAGGTTATTTGAGTATTTGAGAGTAATATTATACCTCCCGCACCCGCGGACTGTAAAGCGGCAATTCTCACCGGGCAAAATTGATTTGGATAATGTCTAACAGTCAAAACAACGAAAACCGGATTTTGTTGCGATCCGCTTCTCGCCATTTAAAAGCGCGCGATGGCAGGAACCGCATTGGGCGGTCAAAGAATACCGGATGCGGTTTAGGGGACAGGGCTCGCACAAAGGGGTCGGCTTGCAATAATTTTTCCCCAAGGCGACAATAAGCGCGTGGTATTCCTGGAAGAACGGAATATCCTCATCGAAATGAGTTGTGAACAGTTCTTGGATCTGGTGGTAATCGGCCTTAGGGCTGACGAGATTGTGCCGGCAAAGAAACCGTTTGGTGTACGCGTCGACGACAAAAACGGGTTTGTCGAGCGCGTAGAGCAAGATCGAGTCCGCCGTCTCCGGACCGATGCCGTTGACCTTCAGAAGCTTGTGCCGCATTTGCGGCAGTTCCTCCCGCGCCATCGCTTTCAGGCTTCCATGGTATTCATCAAAGAAAAACCGCATGAAATTCTTCAGAC
>MHGM01000059.1:0-136 GCA_001805565.1 Omnitrophica WOR_2 bacterium RIFCSPHIGHO2_01_FULL_52_10 | reverse complement strand
CGCGCCCGGAGAGGGCTCCTGCCGCTTTCAGACGATGGATGGCTTTCTCGACGTTGCCCCAGTTCGTATTCTGGGTCAGGATGGCGCCGACGATGACCTCGAACTTCGTCCGCGCCGGCCACCAGTGCTGCGGGCC
>MHGM01000058.1 GCA_001805565.1 Omnitrophica WOR_2 bacterium RIFCSPHIGHO2_01_FULL_52_10 | reverse complement strand
CCGCAGCTTTTGAAAGACGAATTCGACCTGGAAGGGAAGGCGGACGTTACCTGTCCTTTTGCCGGCAAAACGATAACTATCAGTTATCTTAATAAGAGAAAGCTGGATTTCGGCTCTTACGCGGTCAAGGCGGTTACTTGCCAGGGCAAAGCTGTCGCGTATGATGTTCTTGCTTCTGCCCGCATCAAGATTCCCAGAAAATTCTTTCAGCAAGCCAGTCATATTGCCTTGACGCTCGAGCTGGGATAAAACAGGCGGAAAGTCTTTTTGACAATCCGTGGGTGGAATGCTATACTTGAGTCTCTTTGTGTCTTGGAAATTTGAACAGAGCCGTAAGTTTCTTTGATCACACCAGATCGGGCCGCCCAGCCGAACTTGACCGGGCGAGCCTCGTCATTTCCCTAAAATAAGGAAATGAGGAAAATGACGGGAGGGTTCATGAGAAGAGTAGTCAGCCTCGCGCTTTGCTTGTTCCTGTCCTTTGGGTGCGCCCCCAAAAAAGAAGACCTCAATACAATCACCATCTGGCACTGGATGACCGACCGCCAGAACGCCCTCGAAGAATTAGCCGCGCTTTATGAACAGCAAACCGGCGTCAAGGTGAAGATCGACCTTTACGCTCCTTCCGACGTCTACAGCCAAAGGATCGTCGCTTCCGCCCAGTCCCGCGTCCTTCCCGATATCTACGGTATTCTTGATAAAAAAGAAATTTTCGCTTCTTTTATCCAGAGCGGTTTTGTCGCCGATCTGACCGAAGAATTTCAGAAAGAAAATGGCGCTTGGGAGAAAATGCTTTTCCCCAAAGCCCTGGACGTGAACCGCTTCCCGGAAGGAAATATTTATGGGGTCCAGGCGGGAATTTACGGTGTCCCGCTTGATGTTACCAATATCCAGATGCTTTATAACAAGAAATTGCTCCAAAAGGCGGGGATCCAGGAGGTGCCCCGGACGTTTCCGGAATTCATCGAAGCCGGTCAAGCCTTAAAGCGCGTCGGAATCGCCGGGCTGGTTTCGGGTTTTGGAGAAATGTGGCTGATCGATTGCTTCGCCTCGAATTACGCCTTTAACATCATGGGCGAAGAAAAGGTCATGGCCACCTACCGCGGTGAAATCCCCTACACGGATCCCGACTGGATCAAGGTGTTCAGCGTTTTTCAGGAATTGCAGGAGAAAGGCGTATTGGCCGACGGGGTCGTTACCAAACCCAACAAGTACGCCGAACAGGATTTTGCCCTCGAGCGCGCGGCCTTCGCGTTTAACGGTTCGTGGTGCGTTAATGTGTACAACGACATGAATTCGGACCTGGAGTACGGGGCGATGCTGCCGCCTCCGGTCAACCCTGACCGGCCCATGCGCATTTGGGGCGGGGCCGGATCGTCGTTGGTCGTCAACAACAGTTCGCCGCGCAAGGATAAAGCGATCGCCTTTTTGAAATGGCTTACGCAAAAAAAGCAGCAGGCGTTTTTGGCCCGCGAGACCAGGAACCTGCCGTCGAACCGGGAAGCCCTGGCTTCGATTCCCCCGATCCTTTCGGAATTTGCCGGCGTTATGGATTTCACGACGCACCCCGCCATTTGGCCTTATACCGAGAACGCGCTGGTCACCGAGAAGCTCGACAAAGGGATCCAGTCGATCATCATTGGCGAGAAGACCCCGGCCGAAGTCGCCCGCGAGGTGCAGCAAATCAAGGAACGCGAACTGAAGAAGGCAAAACAGTGATCCGTATTTCGTATCTCGTATATCGTATTTCGACGAGATACAAGATACGAGCGACGAGATACGAATAATGCAATTAAAAAATTTCTCCTGGTTCCGGCTCCAGGACCATCTTAAGAATTTCTCCTTCGTCCTGCCCGCCATCCTGATATTTTGTATTTTTTATATTTATCCTTTTTTCGATATTTTCCGGCTGTCCTTTCATGAATGGAACGGCATCACGCCGTCGATGAAGTACGTCGGGCTGCAGAATCTCCAGGAATTGATGAAAGATGAGGTCTGGTGGCAGGCGATGGGCCACGCGGCGTACATCACGTTCATCGCCCTGACGTTCCAGAACGTTTTGGCCTTCGCGCTGGCTTTGGCCTGCGACCGGGAGATCCGCATGAAGCGGTTTTATCGCGTCGTGTTTTTTATCCCGCCGGTCCTCTCCGAGGTCGTGGTGGGGCTTATCTGGCAGTGGATCCTTTACGCGGGCGTGCAGGACGGTCAGCATATCGGGCTGCTGAATTATTGGCTGACGAAGACGGGGCTGCCCCAGCTGGTCCATAACTGGCTTTCGGACCCCAAGACGGCGCTGACCTGTATCGCCATCGTCCATTCCTGGAAAGGGTTCGGGTGGGGGTTCATCATGCTTTTGGCGGGCTTGCAAACGATCGACCGCCAGCTTTACGAAGCCGCGCGCGTCGACGGGGCCGGTTCCTGGAAGCTTTTTACCAACGTGACCCTCCCGATGATGGTGCCGGTCATGCTCGTGGTGGTGATCTTGACGGTCCTGGGCTCCATGCAGGTTTTCGTGCTGGTTTTATCCATGGTCGGACAGGGGCTTGGGTATCACACGGAAGTCCCGGTCACGCGCATTCTCTCGGCGATGACGGGGACCAACCGTTTCGGGTACGCCTGCGCGATGGGTATCAATTTCGGGGTTATCCTGATCATGGTTTCGGTGGCCTTTAAATGGCTGTCCAACCGGATGAAGCAGGCGTAATCCCAAATTTTGCGATAGCAAAATTTGCCCCGAAGGGGTTGCACGCCAAAATCCGATCAGGATTTTGGCGGTTTTGCAAGGTAATCCCGGATTTTTCGACTGTACTTCTTTGTGCGGCGCAAAATTTGGGATACCCCGTCCCCTGAAATCGCGAAACGCGATTTCGGGGATTTTATCCCGTGAAATGTCTTTTGGACATTTCGCGGGACAAAGCAGGACAAACTCTCGTCGAGTTTGTCCTTGCGGCCTCTCGCTATCGCTCGAGGCGGATTTTTCATTAGAAAAATCCGGGATAGGAAAGAAGAGGGTCCTGGGATGGAAACAAATAAATATGTGGTGCAAAGGATAGCCAAGGGATTCCTGGTCCACATGTTCCTGATTATTTTTGCGGTCACCTGCCTGTTCCCGCTTTTCTGGATGCTGCGCAGCGCCCTGATGACCAACGAAACCGTCTTCACGGACAAGTCGTTTATCCCCCGCGCGATCAACTTCGGGAATTTCGCCCAGGCGTGGACCGAAGGAAATTTCGGCATATATTTCTTTAACAGCTTGCTTTACACAACCTGTGTTGTCGTCGGTATTGTGCTGGTCGCGTCCCTGGCGGCGTACTCTTTCTCCCGGCTGGATTTCCCGGGGAAGAATTTTTTCTTCTATATGTTCGTCGCCGCGATGATGATCCCCTTGCCGGGGAGCTTCGTCCCCTTGTACCGGCTGATGACCGTGCTGGGGCTGATCAACACGCGCCTCGGTTATATTTTGTGCATGATCAACGTCGGGCTGTCCATGAGCATTCTGCTGCTAAAGACGTTTTTTGACAAGATGCCTTCCGATCTGGAGGACGCGGCCCGTATCGACGGCTGCGGCCGGCTGGGCATCTGGTGGCACGTCGCGCTTCCGTTGGCCCGTCCCGCCTTGGCGGTCATTGTGATTTTCAATTCATTGAATGTCTGGAATGAATATATCCTGGCGACGCTTTTGTTGAACGATAAATCCTTGATGCCCCTGCAGAGAGGCCTGATGGTGTTCCAGGGATCGCACAGCGTGGATTATCCGTTGTTGATGGCCGGCTTGACCATCGCCGCCATTCCTATCGTCGTCATTTATCTCGCGATGCAAAAACACATCGTCAAGGGACTGTCTTCAGGTGCAATAGTAGGATAGAGAGGCAGAGTAGAGAGGAGAAAGTAGAGAGTAGAGAGAGGGAGCGTGAAAGGAGGATGCGGTTGTGCCGGAACAGAAGATAAAATGCGTTGAAGATTTTCATGTTTATCAAAAGGCGAAAGAATTATTTGAGAATTTTCTGAACGAAGATATGCCGATTTTAGAGAAAAATTTCGCCGGCAGAACATTGGCCGCAAATCAGTTGCGTTGTCTGGATTCCATATGTGCGAATATGGAAGAAGGGTACGAAAGAAAATCAGGAAAAGAGATAATTAATTTTTTTCGAATGTCGAAAGGGTCTTCAGGGGAAGCCCTCGGAAGATACAAACGATTTAAATCCATTCTTCCGGATGAAATCATCGATAAAAGAACGGCCGTTTTGGCCGAGATCAGGGCAATGTTGCATTCGTTAATTTCAAAATGGAATTAATGCGCTCCAACTTTATACTCTCTACTCTCTACTTTCTACTCTCTACTTTTCTTTTCTGTTCTGTTTCTTTTGCTCAAGAACCTTCCAGCCCGGAACTCGTTCAGCGAGCCTGGGCCGCTTCCGGCCAGGGGAATCTGCAGAGGCTCGCAGAACTCGTCGGTCAATGTGCCGCGCTCTACGGTAAAGACGCTCAAGAGCAGGAGAAACAATTGACCGGGTTTCCGCAGCGCGGTCAGGAAGAGCAATATCAGGCGCTCAATAGTGTCGCGACCTGCCTTTTCATCAAGGCCGAGGCGCTGATGAATGCCGGCAAGACCGCCGAGGCCGTCGTAAAGTTTCAGGAGATCATCGATGAATATCCGTGGGCGCAGGCGTGGGACCCGCGGGGATGGTACTGGTCGGTGGCGGAAAAAAGCCAGGCCAGTATCAATGTCTTGACCGGCAAGGTGGAGGAAGAGCCGGAAGTTCAGCTGGACAAAGTCCGACGGACCAAACCATATATTCACACCAAGGGCAAATCCCGCATTGTGGATTATCAAAAATATGGTGAATTTCAAAAAGTAGGAACACAGGATTACGGGTATGTCATTAAAGACATGGCAGGCTTGTCCGCGGCGGTCGGGGAAGGTATCTACCCTAACAGCGGCGCCATTTTTCAAAATCCCCGCTATCAAGAGGTCCGCAAGGAAGGACGCCTGAAGGGAAAACATTGGGATTTTGTTAACAGCGACGATCTGGAAGCGGCGTATTTCAAATGGGTAACGGCCCCCGAATCCTGGGGCGTGCGGCTTTTTTTTCTGGGGACGATTTTTGAAAAGGCGAAGATGTATGACGAGGCCTTGCGCGCGTACCACGCTCTGGTCGTGCATTTCCCTAAAACGGCTGCCTGGACGTATTGGCAGACGCCGTGGTATCCGGGGCAGGCGGCCATCGCCAAGATCCGCCACATTCTGCGCATCCATCCGGGACTCAATCTTGTCGACAAATATATGAAAATTACCGTCCATAACGGATTTGATAATGACGTTCAAAATGATGTGATTGTCACCTGGCCGGGGAAGATCGTTATCAAATCCGTTATGGACGGTAATT
>MHGM01000057.1:2694-7800 GCA_001805565.1 Omnitrophica WOR_2 bacterium RIFCSPHIGHO2_01_FULL_52_10 | reverse complement strand
CGCGAACGGATCTTGAAGAATTTTATGCGCGAGGGTGTGACGATCGTGGACCCGGCGACGACATATATCGACGCCGATGTCAAGATCGGCAAAGATACGTGTATTCGCCCATTTACGATTATTGAGAAAGATGTTCGTATTGGGGATTGTTGCGTGATCGGGCCTTTCGCGCGGCTGCGTCCAGGTGTCCGGATCGGCAATGGCGTTGAGATCGGGAATTTTACGGAAGTTTCCCGAACGAGGATCGGCAATAAAACGCTTATGAAGCATTTTAGTTTTTTAGGCGACGCGCTGGTTGGGTCGGATGTTAATATTGGCGCCGGCACGATTACGGCGAATTTTGACGGTGTGCGCAAGAATCAAACAAAGATCGGCAATGGCGCATTTATTGGCTCGGATTCCATTTTGATCGCGCCGGTGAAGATCGGCAATAGGGCCGTGGTCGGCGCGGGCAGTGTTGTGACTAAAGGGGAAGTCGTTCCGGACGGCGGTATGGCCGTCGGGGTTCCGGCAAAGATCAAGTCAACCCTTCGAAAAGTTCAGGGTTGACTCTGCGGGCCCCGCAAAGCGGGGCCGAATGAGTCAAGGAGATAACGGGGATGAACGGTCTGGCGATTTTTTCGGGAAACGCGAACCCGGAGTTGGCAAAAGCGATCTGCGAGCATCTGAACGTTTCTTTGACGAATGTTTTGGTGGCGCGCTTTAGTGAAGGTGAGACCAGAGTCGAGATCAAGGAAAATATTCGCGGTAAAGATGTTTTCATCATCCAGCCGACGTCTCCGCCGCCGAATGAAAATTTGATGGAGCTTTTGGTCTTAATCGATGCGGCCAGACGCGCGTCGGCCGATCGAATCACGGCCGTTTTACCGTATTACGGCTACGCGCGTCAGGACCGCAAGGATCAGCCGCGGGTGCCCATCACGGCCAAACTGGTTGCCAATTTAATCGTGGCTGCCGGGGCCAACCGCGTTTTAACGATGGACTTGCACGCCAATCAGATCCAGGGATTTTTTGATATCCCCGTCGACCATTTGTATGCCATCAACGCGCTGTGCGATTATTTCAAGACAAAAAAGCTGACGAATCTGGTCGTTGTCTCGCCGGATGTTGGCGGCATCAAGATGGCGCGCGCGTATGCCAAACGTTTAGATGCGAGCCTTGCGATCGTGGACAAGCGCCGCAGCAGTCCAGACAAAACGGAAGTGATGCACATTTTGGGAAATGTAAAAGGAAAAAATGCGGTTTTAGTCGATGACATCATCGCCACGGGCGGTTCCATCGTGGAAGCGGTTGAGGCATTGACCAAAGAGGGCGTCAAGGATGTTTACGCGGCGGTCAGTCACGGCATTCTTTCCGGCCCGGCGATTGAGCGCATTGCGAGCTGTAAGGCGTTAAAAGAGGTGGTCATTACGGATAGTATCCCGTTGGGCAAACCGAAAAAGATTCCGAAGATCAAGACGGTGACGATAGCGCATTTGCTTGGGGAGGCTATCCATCGGATCCATGATGAAGAATCCATCAGCTGTTTATTTGATGAAACATGATAAAAAAGAAGGCGGTTGGTTAAAATGGAAGAAATAAAATTAGATGCTCAATTACGTAATCAGGTGGGAAGCCGTAAAATCAAAAGTATAAGACGGGAAAATGCCGTCCCGGCCATCGTGTATGGCGGCGAAAACAGGCCCACCAATATCAAAGTGGACCGCAGCAATTATGAGCGCATCATGCGCCATCATCACGGGCAGAGCGTGATTTTCCGTTTGAATGTGATGGACGGCGAAAAGAAATTGAAAGATTATTCCGTTATCGTCAAGGAAGAACAGCATGACCCGGTCTCGGACAGCTTGCTGCATATCGACTTTAACCGGATTTCCCTGACCAAAGATCTTGAAGTCAAAGTTCCCATCGAAACCAAAGGCGATCCGGTCGGCGTCAAGCGCGATGGTGGTTCGCTCGAACATATTCTTTGGGAATTACCGGTCATCTGTTTGCCGACAAAAATTCCGCAAAAGATTGTTGTCGAAGTCGGGCATCTCGAGATCGGCGATGCCGTTCATGTCAAGGATATCACCTTGCCCGAGGGCGTCAGGACCAAACAGGATCCTGATACGATTCTGGTTTCGGTTATCCCTCCGATGAAGGAAGAAGCGATGGCGCCGGCAGAAGGTGGTCCGACGGAACCTGAGGTTCTCAAGGAAAAGAAACCGGAGGCTGGTGAAGCTAAAGAAGGTGAAAAAGCCGAGGGCAAGAAAGAAGAAAAGGCAGAACCAAAGGCCAAGGAACAAAAAGAAAAGGCTAAGGAATAGTTTTTTGAGGGCTACGTATTGTCTCAAGCACGGCTTATTGCGGGGTTGGGGAATCCCGGCAGGGATTATGAATATACGCGGCATAATTTGGGATTCCTTGTCGTGGAGCATCTAGCGCAGAAAAATAACCTGCGTTTTCGTAAGAGTTCTTTTACAAACGGTTTAACGGCGGAAGGCAAAGTGGCCGGCAATGATCTGTGCTGTCTTTTGCCCGCAACGTATATGAACAACAGCGGCGCGGCCGTTAAGCAGGCTGTCCTGAATAAGAATTTAGATCATACGGACATCTTGATTGTCTGCGATGATTTTCATCTCGATTTCGGGCAGGTTCGTATCCGCAGTAAAGGCACCGGCGGCGGTCATAACGGATTAACCTCGGTCATTGAGCATTTGGGGACACAGGCATTTGCCCGTTTGCGTCTGGGGATCGGGGGACCGGTCAAAGGGCAGGAATCCGTCGAGTATGTTTTAGGAAAATGGACGGCCGGCGAAGAAAAGCAACTGGATGAATTCATCGATCGGGCGACCGATTGTTGCGGTGTCTGGTTACAGGAAGGTATTGATAAGGCAATGGATCAATTTAACGGGAGGTCGTAAACAAGCATGAAAACGGAAACATTAAGAAAATATGAATTGATGATTGTCGTGGACGCGAAACTCGCGAATGAGGAAAGAGAAACTGTCCGCCGCGAGGCAACTGAAATTGTCACCAAGGCCGATGGAAAAGTTCTTAACAGCCAAGTTTGGCTTGAGAAACAGAAGTTCTCTTTTTCTATAAAAAAGTGCGCGGAAGGGACGTATTATTTGATCAATTTTGAAGGAGAGGGCGCGGCGATCGCCCCGATCCGGTCCAATTTGAAACTCAATGAGCGGATTTTGCGGTTTGTCGTCACGAAAATCGGCTAATGCCTCGTCAAAGAAATTTTTGATAGTTATTTTTCCGCAGTTGACTCGGCATTGTACCGAGTCAACCTTGTAAGAATTAATTTGACGAGGTACTAATAAGCGGAGGCCGCTCCGCCAAATTTCTAAGAAATTTGGCGAGGCGATCCTCGCCATAAAATTATAAAAGGCGGGAGGCGGAAATGGCGAATTTGAACAAAGTTTTTTTGATCGGGAATTTGACGCGAGACCCGGAATTACGTTATACCCCCAACGGAACGGCGGTGGCCAATTTGGGCCTGGCGGTCAACAGAAGATTCAAGGATAGCAGCGGTGAATTGAAAGAAGAGGTTTGTTTTCTGACGGTCACGGTTTGGGATAAACAGGCGGAGGCTTGCTGCCAGCACTTGCAAAAGGGCCGGCCGGTTTTTGTGGAAGGGGTCTTGCAGTCCAGATTCTGGGAAACCAGCGATGGGCAAAAGCGCAGCGCCATTGACGTGCGCGCTGAACGCGTCCAGTTTTTGGGAAATTACGGGCCTAAAGAGAAAGATGCCGCCGAGAAAGCGGCAGATATGCAGACCGCCACGGCAACGCAACAGCCGCCACAACCCAATGAGGCTATCAAGCCGGAAGATATTGCCTGGGATGAATGAGATTAATTTATTAAAACGGAGGTAAAAGTTGGCTACTCTACAACGCGAACATCGCAATAAACGTGAGAATGGCAGGGATAGAGATACGAAAAAAAGATTCAGGACGCCGCTGGTGAGGTACAATCTCCCTGCCGACGCGGTCATTGATTACAAGAATGCCGGGTTGCTGCAGAAATACCTGAATGACCGCGGGAAGATCGTCCCCCGGCGCATAACAGGCATTTCGGCGAAAAACCAGAGGAAACTGGTCAGCGCCATCAAAAAAGCGAGATTTTTGGCGCTTTTGACGACAGGCCGGGTAAGAAATCGGGAGAATCGTTATTAAAGACATAAGGATGGGCCATCATGGAAGTTATTTTGTCACAGGACGTTCCCCAATTGGGGAAAACAGGCGATGTGGTTAAGGTCAAAGAAGGGTATGCCCGGAATTTTTTGATCCCCCGAAAACTGGCCGCTGTCGCCACCCCGGGGAACCTTAAGAGGATCGAACAACTTGAGAAAAAGCGTAAAGTAGAGCACGAACATCAGAAGGCCGGGGCCGAAGCGTTGGCCGAGAAGCTCAACAAGCTTTCCTGCACGGTCAATGTGGAAGTCAATGACTTGGAAAAGCTCTATGGCGCCGTGTCGGAACCCGATATTGTCAGGGCCCTGGAAGCGGAAGGGTTCAACATTGATAAACGGCAGATCACAATCGAAAAACCCATTGAAGAGTTGGGTATTTTTGAAATCGGTGTCAAACTCCATCCTGAAGTGACGGCGAAAATACGCTTATGGGTCACCAAGAAATAAGGGTCCCTCCACAGAACATCGACGCTGAAAAATCCGTTCTGGGCTCTTTGTTGATCGATGAAGAAGCCATTGGCTCGGCCATCGAGATGCTGGATGAGACGTGGTTTTACGAGCAGGCCAACCGGCAGATTTTTAAGGCGATCCTGGAACTTTATAATCAACGTAAAAATGTTGATCTGATCACGCTTTCCGATAAACTCAAAAACGATGGCACTCTTGAACAGATAGGCGGTGTTTCCTACCTTTCTTTTTTGATCGACCTTGTCCCCAGCGCGGCTAATGTCGAGCATTATGCCAATATCGTCAAGGAAAAAGGTATTTTGCGCCGGCTCATCAAAAACGCCACTAACATTATCGCCGAAAGTTACGAATCTGCCGGTAATGTCGAGGAGGTCGTTGACAACGCCGAGAGACTCATCTTTGAAGTGGCCGACCTCAAACAAAGGTCGCAATCCGTCCATATCAAGGACCTCGTC
>MHGM01000057.1:0-2666 GCA_001805565.1 Omnitrophica WOR_2 bacterium RIFCSPHIGHO2_01_FULL_52_10 | reverse complement strand
TTCGAAAAGTTTGATCACATGACATCCGGCTTGCAGAATTCCGACCTGATCATTATCGCCGGGCGCCCCTCGATGGGCAAAAGCGCATTGGCCATCTCGATGGTGGAATACGCAGGGATAGAACAAAAACAGGGCGTTGCCGTTTTTAGCCTGGAAATGTCAAAAGAGCAGCTGGTGCAGAGGATGCTGTGTTCCCAGGCGAGAGTCGATGCTCATAAGGTCAGAAGCGGGTTCCTTTCTCCATCTGATTGGCCCAAGTTGACAGCCGCGGCCGGCCGATTGTCCGAATCGAAAATATTTATCGATGATACCCCGGCAATTTCAGTTTTGGAGCTTCGGGCGAAAGCCAGACGGCTGAAGGCCAACCAGGGGATCGAGTTGATCATCCTGGATTATTTGCAGTTGATGCGTAGTACCATCCAGTCCGAGAGCCGTCAGCAGGAGATCTCCGAGATATCCCGTTCGCTTAAAGCGCTGGCCAGGGAGTTGAACATTCCGGTCATCGCCTTGAGTCAGCTTTCCCGGGCCGTGGAATCCCGGCAGGATCACAAACCGCAGCTTTCGGATTTGCGTGAATCCGGCGCCATCGAGCAGGATGCCGATCTGGTGGTCTTGTTGATGCGTGAGGAATATTATAATCCTACCGAAGAAAACAAGGGTGTGGCCGATGTGATGATCGCCAAACAGCGTAATGGTCCTGTGGGCACGGTGAAGCTTGCTTTCATCAAAGAGTACATGCGTTTCGAAAATCTTGCGTATGCGGATTGACACGGAGTTGGAATAACTTTATAATCAAATAACTTTGAACGTTTTTTTGAAACAGGACGCCTCCATCGTGCGATTAAGATATATTTTCTCCCTTGCCCTGCTTGCCGTATTCGTTTCTGTTGCGGGCCTTGAGGCTCAACCCGCCGATACACCATCGCCTGATACCCGGGCTGTCGATGTCGCTGCCACCCCGACTTTCGTTGTCAAGGCCATCGAAGTTCAAGGCAACAAAACCATCAGTATCAGTGCCATCCTTGCCAAGATCAAAACACGCGTTGGACAGGAATATATCCAGTCGGTCATCAGCGACGATCTGAAGCGGTTGTACAATACCGGATATTTTTCCGATGTCCGCGTGGACCGGCAGGATCATGAAGGCGGCTGGAAGGTGATCTTTTATATCGAGGAAAAACCGGTCATCGGCAAGGTTACGTTCTCGAAGCTTCAGTATTTCTCCCCCAAAGTCATTTCCCGCAAATTAAAAACGCAGGAAGGGAAATTCCTCGATAACAAGTCTCTCAAGGATGACGAGGACATGATCAAAGACCTCTACGCCAAGAAGGGGTTGACCCTCGTTGAAATACAAACCGAGACCACTCCGGACGAAGTAACGCACAAAGTCAGCGTGCATTTTATCATCCACGAAGGCTACCGGGTCAGGATTCGCCGGATTGATGTTCTTGGCAACGACAAGTACAAAGACAAACAGATCATCAAGGTCATCAGGACCCGCACTAAAACGTTTTTTTCCTCCGGGTATCTAAGCCAGGAAACTCTCGATGAGGACATGGAACGGATCCTTTCGTTTTACGAGCAAAACGGTTTTATCGACGCGACTGCGGATTATGTCACTAAAGAATTGCCGAAGGGATTTATTGACATCCATATCAGTATTAACGAAGGCAAACAATACCTGGTCGGGCATATCGTCATGGGCGGTAATAGCGTGGTCACCGAGAGCGAGATCCTCACGGCCATGGAAAATATCAAAAAGGACAAAGTTTTCAGTCGTGAAAAATTAAGCGTTGATATCGCCCGCATCCGGACGCTGTATTTCGACCGGGGGTATATTTTCGCGGACGTCAAAGAGACAACATCTCTTGATCCGGCCACGGGTCTGGTTGACATCAAGCTCGACGTTATCGAAGGCGGTATCGCGTATGTCGCTAAAGTCAAGATTCAGGGCAATGCCCGCACGCGGGATATCGTTATCCGGAGGGAATTGCGGATAAACCCCGGTGAACGCTTTGACGGCGAGAAATTAAAACGCAGCAAGGAGCGGCTGAACAACCTGGGGTATTTTGAGGATGTCGGCTTTGATATCGAGGATACCGACCAGAACGACCGCAAGGACCTGGTTGTGCAGGTCAAAGAGGCGAAGACAGGAAGTTTTAGTTTCGGCGGGGGTTTTAGTACCGTTGATAAAGTGATCGGATTCATCGAAGTCGAGCAGAGGAACTTTGATTTTGCGAACTGGCCGACGTTTACCGGCGGCGGGCAGAATTTGAAGTTACGCGCCGAAACCGGGTCTACCAGAAATAATCTATTGTTGAGTTTTACGGAACCCTGGGTTTTCGATTATCCTGTTTCCGGCGGGTTCGACGTTTTTCGAACGGAACGCGATCGGGCACAGGATATTGGATATGCTTACAGCGAAAAGCGAATCGGAGGTAATATCCGGCTGGGTAAAGAGTTTTCTGAATATCTCTCGGGACGACTTACATTTCGACGCGAAGCGGTAACTATCCAGGATCTTGAAAGTAACGTTTCAGCCGATTTGTTGGCGGAAGAAGGGACCAATACCGTCAGTGCGGTGGGCACATCATTGATCTGGGATTCCACCGATAGCGCTTTTAATCCGACCAAAGGATTCGTGGTCCGGGGAGACGTTGATGTGG
>MHGM01000056.1 GCA_001805565.1 Omnitrophica WOR_2 bacterium RIFCSPHIGHO2_01_FULL_52_10 | reverse complement strand
CACTCCTTTTGCGGCCGTCCCCCTTAATTTAAACTTTCAATTCAGGGGGGATTTTTCATGCCAAGGATCGCCAGGGTCGTCAACTCGGGTTGCCCGCACCACATCACCCAAAGAGGAAATCGCAAACAAAAAGTATTCTTTACGGAAGAAGATAAAGCCATTTATCTGCGTATCTTGAAGAAGCAATCCCAAAAATACGGAGTGGATTACTGGGCGTACTGCCTTATGGATAACCACGTCCACTTAATTGCCGTCCCACAAACCCAGGAAGGTCTGGCGCTGGCCATTGGGGAAACGCACCGGCGCTACACCTGCATAATCAATTCTCGCCAGGACTGGCGCGGATATTTATGGCAGGGTCGTTTTAACAGCTTCCCCCTGGATTCAGCTTATTTATACGCGGCTGTCCGCTATGTCGAGAGAAATCCTGTTCGCGCCGGCATAGTTGAAAAAGCCGAAGACTATCCCTGGTCCAGCGCCAGAGCCCACGCTCAAAGATCCGAAGACCCTCTTTTGAGTGATTTTTATCTAATGGATGAAATTGCCGACTGGAGGGGATATCTACGAAATAATGATGACCAGAAAAATTTAAATATTCTCAGAAAACACGCCAGTACAGGGCGGCCTCTCGGGGAAAAATCATTTATTGAGAATTTGGAGGAAAAACTTGGCAGGACGCTGACCAAACAAAGGCCCGGCCCAAAATAGGGGGACACACCACTAACAGGGGGACACAATACTTAATTCTGGGCAATTGTGGCCATCTATTGGCGAATTAAGTATTGTGTCCCCCTGTTGGGATTTTACCGTCCGGTTAGATTCTTAAACGGATTATTCTCCATGAAATCCAGGAGGATGGGGCCGGCGACGAGGATACCGACGACGGGAAAGATGAAAACAAGAAGGGGGACCAACATCTTCATGGGGGCCTTGAGGGCCAATTGTTCGCCGCGCCGGTAACGCGCCAGACGCATGTCTTCAGAGAGGATATTCAAGGCCTCGGTGACGGAGGTCCCCATTTTATCCGCCTGGATGAGGGTGCGGGCAAAGGTGGACAGATCCGGCAGCTCATACTTGGCGGCCAGGTCCTTGATCGCGTCGCGCCGGGTTTTCCCGACGTTGATCTCCTGCAAAACCGTATTAAGCTCCTCGACCATGACCGACGGGGGGGATTTCTCCACGACCCATTTTAACGAAAGCATAAAATCCAGCCCCGCGTTGACGCACAGCCCCAGGAGGTCAATGGCGTCCGGCAGTTCCTTGACGATGACGGCCTTGATCCGCTTGATCTTCCCCTTGACCCAAAATTCCGGCAACAAATAACCGGTGGTAAAGCCCATGCACAGCCAAAAAAAGATCTGGTCCGGCTTGATCGACGGAAAAGTGATAAAAAGGAATGACCCGGCCAGGATCTCTTTTATAAAGATAAACTCCTCGGGAGACAGATCCACCCGCGCCATGGCGAGATCTTTAGTAAGACGCTGACGGATCGCTCCGGCGCACAAGGGTTTGTTGACCATGGCCAGCTTGCGGAAATGCGTCAGCGCGGTCTTTTTTTTCCTGGAACCGCCAGCGCCCGCCGGAGCCAGCGCGAGTTTGGGACGTTTTTCCCATTCGACCGGGATAAGCCCGATGACAAAAAAGACAACGCATAGGTAGGCGAATAATAGAAGAAGAGCTAACATAGCGTAAGTGGTAAGTGGTAAGTGGTAAGTGGTAAGTGGTAAGTGGTAAGCTTTTCATTTTTGCTTACGACTTACAACTTACGACTTACGACTGTTTTAAAAGTCCTTAAACGTGCTGATCTTCCAGATCAAAAGCGCCCCGATCGTCTCCGAAACAACCGCGTACATGAGCATGGCCCGGCCGACGTCGGAATGCAGCATATGATCGAAGATCTGTTTGTTGGTCGAGTAAACGACGAACGCGAACCCGATCGGCAAAAGGCTCATCACAACGCCCTGGAGCTTTCCCTGAATGGTCAGGGTGGCCAGATTCTGTTGTATTTTCTTGGTTTCGCGGATATTAGTCACAATCCGGGTGAAGATAACGGGAAGGTTCCCGCCCGTTTCCCTGGCCAAAAGGATCGCCGTGATCATCTGCTGGACCGCCGAGAGCGGCATGCGGCTGTAAAGGTGGCTGAGGGCCTCTTCCAGGGAAACCCCCATCTTGTTTTCCCCCAAAACAATGCCGAATTCCTTGTTGATGGGGTCCGGCATCTCGTCGATGACCGCCTCCAGGGCCTGGACAAGGCTCAACCCCCCGCGAAAAGAGCTCGACATGATCATCAAAGCGTCGATCAACTGCTCGTTGAACTTGCCTTTGGTCCTTGCGCCCAGGCCCTGGATGTAAATACTGGGGAAGAGAAATCCAGCGATCAGTCCGAAAATAACGCCAAAAAGGTTCAGCCCTGGCGGGAAAAGAAAATAAAAAAAACCCCCCAGGATCAAAGGCGCCAGGACAAAGATACGGCCGATCTTTTTGGCCTCCTGGCGGGGCATCAGGTGCTCCATGCGCGTGGAGAGCCTGCGCTGACGGTCTTCGCTCAGGACGGCGGCGCGGCCGTACATGGCCGGGATCACGGCGTATCCGACGAGGCCGACGGTGCAAAAGATGAGGAAGAGAATGAGTGGCAGCATAACTTTAGCAGGGGGACACAATACTTAATTCGCCAATAGAGGGCCACAATTGCCCAGAATTAAGTATTGTGTCCCCCTATTCACCCTATTCATAAGTATATCTCGAACGGGGGAAGAATACCAGAAGGATCCTCTGAAATTTTTCAATCATTGACACTCCGGCGCGGCGCACCCCACGATACAATCCTCGCAGGTCGTCGTGTTGGCCCGCACCGAAAGGCAGTCACAGCCACTGCCCTCAAAACACGCCTTGTCATACCAGAGGCTCGTATACTGAAAATCAAAAATACATTCCGTGGTTCTGCGGGGATCGTAAATGCGCCCTTGGCCCAAACTCTCCCCGACGGCCTTCCACCGGCCGGCGAACCCGCGGGCGATGTATTTCTGAAACACCAGAAATGCCCCCAAAACAAGAACGATCAGCATGATGTATTCCATGAGAGATTGTCCTGTTATCTTGCGTCGTCGCAACATAATTAAAAATCCTGACAGGGCACGAATTGAAAGTCCATGCCCTTGGGGGTTCCGTTATGAAAATAATACCGGGCGCAGGCCTCGCTGGTCACCCCGCGGGATAAAAGCTCGTTGGCCAGATCCCAACAAGCCTCATTGCCCGGCGTGCACGTGGCTTCACACGCCGGGTCCCCCGCGCAAGCGGCCAGACACGCCAGATAACCCGCATTATCCACTCTTTTATTGAGAATAAACGCCCCATAATAATAACTTGAAGGGTCAAGGATTGCCCCTGGCCCAGGGATCATAATATCGCTGTTGGCGCACGCCGCCGTGATGTCATTATTGATATTCCCCGAATAGGACGGCCGGTCGCCACGCTCAAACGTCGGTTTCCAGATTTCCACCGCGTTGGAGAACAAAAGCGTGGAAAACCTCCCCGTCTCATCAAACCGCGTGACGCGCGCCTTGACAACACCCGTTGTCCGGGAAAGTTCATAACACCGTTTTGTCCCCCAGCTTTTTGTGTACGTCCGGACATACGGCCATCCGGGGTCGGAGCCGACCAACTGACTTTCCCCGCAGGCCCGGTCGCATTTCGCCGGGATACGAGCATCCGCGCGCACGAGATGCCATTTCCCGGAACCGGGCGGATCGCCCGGTTGGGGCTCATCCTGCCAGCCATAGATAGCGTGATACGGCAGCCCCGTTTCCTTACGATCCAAATCAATGCGCGCCTTGATCAGCCGGCACGCCGCCCCGTCGGGCTGGCCGTCTGCAGGATTCACGTCGGCGCACGTCAGGAAGTCGTTAAATCTTTGCTCGGCACCATCCAGAATCGAAATGATTCCGTTCAGCTCATTGAGCCGGCCGGATAAATAATTGTACCGCTGACGGAATTTGGCTACCTGATTTGCGGCCTCGGGAAGGCTTTGGTCAACCAAAGTCTTAAATCCACCGGGCCCGGTGGCGGCGCATGAACCAGCGGCAATTCTACCGGCAATCGCCGCTGGAATGACAGCGGCGGCGTCCGAGCAAACATATGTCGTACCATACGCGGTGCAGGTAAGCGCTGGATTGCCGCCACAATTTGCGTTCAAATTATCCCGGCACGTGACAAGTTCACTTATGTCGGCAGGGATGTAGGCTGTTGTATCAAAGCCGGGGACCAATGATCTCGGCAAAGCTGAACACCATGTATTGGCCTGCGCAAAATTATCCACAAGACCATTCTCGCACCCGGTTTTACACATGTTAAACCGGTTGGCATTGCCGCCGTTAACATTGGCATTCCAATTCAAGCAGTTGACAACATCTTCAAAATCTCCCCTGATGCCATTGGGGCCATCAGGTATGCCATCACCATTAGTATCATTGTTATCAAAAGTGGCCGCCTCGCCCGCCGGCACCCCGGGACACCCCGCTGGCGGCACGCACCAGACCTCGCGGCACTGCGTTCCGGCAAACGACGTATCCCGCCAGGCCTGAAGGCGATTTTTCATTTCCCGGATGGCCTGGTACCACTTGTAAAGCGCGCCGTCCTCGGCATCACAGACATAGCAACAGGCCGTCGATGTGCAGCTGGGGTCATTGATGGGTATAGGAACATTGCTCTGACCGGGCTCAATCCACTGGGCCGCCTCCGGATACCAGTTTTTAAATTCCTTGCCTAATAAAGCCGCGTCGCCGGCCAATAGTTCCTTAGCCCAGTTGGCAAAAAAATTCAATCCATACACCAGATCGTCCGGAAGATCATCCGGCCAATTATCGGCTGACATTGCACCTGGCTCTCCGCACGCGCATCCCGGGTCAACGGTTTCTCCGGTGTCCGGATCAATGACTTCCGGGCATGACCCATATTTGGGACACTCACCCCAATACGGCCACCCGTCGGGAGGGGTGTTTGAACAAAAGCGGTCCCCGCCTCTTTTCCAGAAACCGTAATTAGGATCACCCACGGCATTTTGGGCGCACTGGTCAATATCGGCTTCAATTTTGCCAATGCCCGCGGCCCAGGGAATGATTAGATCCGCCGGGTCCGGCAGACGCACCAAATCGACGGCCAAAGGCGGGTTGCCGGGATTGGGATTTGTGCCGTCAACACAATACGTTTTATTATAAACTAAACTTGGATCCGCCGGATCAATAGGAAGGTTAAGCTGCGGGATCTCCGTGGGCTGAAGCGCGAGATCGCATGCAGTCCCTCCTGGCGCGCCTGCGTCGCACCAATTGCACTGCGGGTTCGCGGGATTATTGATAACAAGCGCCGCAGGGTCCAGATTCACCCCCCAGTCCACGATTTTGTAGAAAAATGGAAACACCCCGGTTCGGTTATCATTGGGTGGATAGACAAGG
>MHGM01000055.1:1440-5483 GCA_001805565.1 Omnitrophica WOR_2 bacterium RIFCSPHIGHO2_01_FULL_52_10 | reverse complement strand
AAAACGCGGCTGCGCCGCCTCTTCGCGGATATGATGATTTCTTATATCAAGGAATATGACCTCGACATCGGGCAGTTCGACGCGATCGTCCCTGTCCCTTTATCTTCAACCCGATCGCGCGAACGTGGGTACAACCAGGCACACCTGCTGGCCAAAGAACTGGCTCAAGAATTCTCGATTCCCATGGAGGAGAACCAGTTGCGACGCATCCGCCACACCGCCCCCCAAAGCCTTCTGGACGAAAAACAACGCTGGACAAATATAAAGGGCGCTTTTACAATAAGAAAACTTAAAAACCTCCGACGCAAGAATATCTTGCTGGTCGACGACCTTTTGACGACCGGGGCCACCGCGTCGGAAGCGGCGCGGGTGCTCAAAAGCGCCGGGGCGGGAACTGTCGGCGTGCTGACACTGGCGATAACTGCCGAACGACAATAACAATTCGGTAACGGTAACGAAGCCCGTATCGGTTACGTCTTTCGGTTACGGCAAAAAACTTAACCATTACCCAATCACGAAACGGGCCTCGTCACCGTAACCCAGAAACGAAATCATGAAAATCCTCCGCACCTATATCTTAAAAGAATGCATCGTCCCTTTCCTTCTGTCTCTGGTCGTCCTGACCTGCGTCTTTCTTCTGGGCAACCTCATCCAGCTGGCGAATCTCGTCATCAATAAAGGCGTGAACCCGTCGACCATCGGGCACATATTTTTACTTTACATCCCGGTCCTTCTGGGTTATACGCTCCCCATCGCCTGCCTGGTAAGCGTCATCTTCACCTTCAGCCGGTTATCGCTCGACAATGAGATCCTGGCCATACGTTCCAGCGGCGTGCATTTGGCAAGGCTCCTGGTGCCGCTGTGCGTCGTCGGGGTCGTGATCAGCCTGCTGGCGGTCGTCTTGAATGAACGCATCATCCCCTACGCCCATCACGAACAGCGCAAGCTCCTGAAAAATCTCGGCGTCAAAAACCCGGCCGCGCTTCTGGAAGCGGGGCTTTTTATCCACGCCTTCGAGAACCAGATCCTTTTCATCCACCGGATCGAAGACAATAAAATGTACAACGTCACCATTTACCAGCCGCAGCCCAACCGTCCGACGCGCACCATCATCGCCAAGCGCGGGGAATTCAGCGCCGTCCCCGGCAAAGACCAGGTCAAGCTCAAGCTCATGGACGGCACCTCCGATGAGCCGAACCTGGAAAATCCGGAAAATTTCTATAAACTGAATTTTAAAAATTATTTTATCACGCTGGATTTGTCCAAAAACCAAAAGGAAGTTGAAAAGAAGCCCCGGGGGATGACGTTGCAGGAACTGCGCGAAGAGATCGACAAACATGAACGGCTGCTGGTCGATACCGCCCAGTTGCGCACGGAGTATTACCGCAAGATCACCTGGTCGTTTGCTTCGCTCATATTTATCCTCCTGGGATTTCCGGCCGCCGTGATCACCCACCGGCGGGAAAAATCCGCCAACATCGTTATCGCGGTCGCGTTTGCCGCGCTGTATTACCTGCTGTCGCTGGGCTGCGAGGCCTTGAGCATCCAGAACATCGGTCCCGCGGCCTGGGTCATGTGGACGCCCAATATCCTGGCCGGTATCGGGGCTTTCATCTTAAATCAAAAATGCGTATCCTAGAACGCCATATCACCCAATCGATTGTCAAAACCTTCTGCGCGACGGTCCTGATCTTCTGCTTTTTGTATATCCTCATCGATACCACGAGCAACCTCGACGAGATCATCGACCGCAAGCTTTCCCTGGGTATCCTGCTGAAATATTATCTGTCATTTTTCCCCGTCATCCTGGTCCAGACCTCCTCGATCGCCTGTTTGATCGGCGTGTTGTTGACTTTCAGCAGCCTCAACAACCATAACGAAATCGTCGCCATGCGCTCCAGCGGGTTGAATTTCTGGCAAATCACCCGGCCCGCCATTGTTTTCAGTCTTTTGGTCGCGGCGGCGGTTTTTTTCGTCAATGAACGCGTCGTCCCCGACGCGGCGGCCACCACCGAGAAGATCCGTGATGAAAACATCATCCTGAAGGTCGACAAAATACGTAAAAGTAACGAGACCATCCGCAACCTGACCTTTTATGGTCTTAAGAACCGGCTATATTTTATCGACAGCTACAACTCGCGCGAGCAGACGCTCGCAGGCATCACCATCATCGAACACGATCAAAACCAGAACATCCAGCAAAAAATTGTCGCCCTCAAGGGCGTCTGGACGGGGATCGCCTGGAAGTTTTACCAATGCCAGATCACGATATTTAATCCCGTTAATCTCACCAGTCCGGTGAAGATCAAGGTGTACAAGGAAAAGCTGATGGACATCAAGGAAACGCCCAATGACTTCTTGAACCAGCGGCTCAACGTTTCCTCGATGAACATCCGGCAGTTGAACGAATATATCCGCAAATTCGCCTCCAGCGGCGCGCACAAGGCCTTACAAAGCCTGCGCGTGGACATGCACCAACGGATCGCTTTTCCCATCGGGAATGTGGTGATCGTTCTGGCGGGACTGCCCTTTGCCCTGATGTTCAAAAGCCGCAAGGGCGCGACCTTCACGGCGCTGGGGCTGGCGGTCTGCGTGGGATTTTTGTACTACGTGGTCAACGCGGTCTCCCTCGCCTTCGGCAAGGGCGGCTTTTTCCCGCCAGTCGTCGCGGCGTGGATCACCCCGATGATTTTCGCGGCCCTGGCCATGACCATCATCGAGACCAAATCGCTGAATTAATCTTTTCTTCCTTCCGGGGTTAACCCGCCCACGGGAAAATCCAGGACAATTTCTCCATATTGTTCCCGGACCTCGAAGGTGCGCACACATTCACCCTTTTCCGTTCCTTCCCCCGAGGCCAGATCGAACTTATGACCGTGCAACGGGCAAACGACTTTGCCGTTACCGACCACACCTTCCGATAACGGACCTTGACGGTGAGGGCATCTGTTCTCGATAGCGGAAACTTTGCCATCGCGCGCGCGAAAAACCGCGATCTCTGCTCCTTTGACGATATAACAGGCGCCCTGCCCCAGAGGGATATCGTTCACATTTCCTAAATTAACCAGATATGATGTTCGCATAAATCATTACCTCACCCATTGTTATCGGTTTCCCGCAAGACCTCGACCAAACGCGGCCCCTCGAACTGGCGCTCATACGCCGGCTCGCGCGCTTCCCTCCAGGGATCCCGGTAAGCGTCCACCGCCTCCTGGATCTTCGCGTCCAGCCGGGCGCAGATCCCCAGGGAATCCTCTATTAAAATACCCTTGAGGACATCGATGCCGACACGCTCGACAAACCCATAAGTACGCTCCAGGTATTTGGCGTGCTCCCGGTAATACTGCATGAACCGCCCGATGACCCTGACCGTCTCCTCATGCCCTCGCGCCGTGTAAAGAAGGTCGCCTTTACGCACCGTTCCGCCGGCCGCGCCGCCGATGTAAATTTCCCACTTGTCCTCGCCGATGGCGACCACGCCGATGTCCTTGACATAGGCCTCGGAGCAATTCCGCGGACAGCCGGCGGCCGCCAGCTTCATCTTGTGCGGCGATTCGATCCCCTGGAAGCGGCGTTCAATTGTTTGGGCGAGTTTGATGGAATCTCCCAGGCCATAACGGCAAAAATCCGTCCCGACACAGCTCTTGCAGGTGCGGAAAGCTTTCGCGTACGCGTGGCCGCTGGGCATCCCCAGCTCTTTCCAGATCGCCGGCAGATCCGCCTTTTGGATCCCCAACAGATCGATCCGCTGGCCGCCGGTGATCTTGACCATCTTGACCTGGTATTTGACGGCGGCCTGGGCAATGCGCATCAATTCATCCGGCGTCGTTACGCCGGCATAAATGCGGGGGACGACGGAAAACGTCCCGTCGCGCTGGATATTGGCGTGCACGCGGTCATTGATGAACCGCGCGTCACGCTCATCTTCATATTCGCCCGGCCAAAGAGTTTTTAAAAGTGACGCCAGGCCGGCCTTGCTGTCCGCGTCCTCTTTGTCATCGGCCAGGGCCGCGAACACGGCGCTGACCGATTTCAATTTCTTC
>MHGM01000055.1:0-1311 GCA_001805565.1 Omnitrophica WOR_2 bacterium RIFCSPHIGHO2_01_FULL_52_10 | reverse complement strand
CCGCAGCCTTTGCCCGCCTTTGTTTTGGCGCCGACTGCGGAAACGCTTTGGCAATGATCGTTGACAATGACATCGACGATCTCTTTTTTGCACACGCCGTTACAATTGCAGATCTGCGCGTGGTCGGGCAGGTCCGCGGCGTCCAGCAGGGCGCTTCCCATCACGGCGCCGAACAAAAGTTCCGACGGGTTCTCCGGGACCTTTTGCTCCGCCAGAAACATCCGCATGAGCGTGTCCGCGTATCCGGTGTCCCCCAGGAGGATCGCGCCGAGGATCTTTTCATCACGGATGACGACTTTTTTGTAAATATTGCGTTTGAGTTCGCGGTAAATCACCAGCTCGTCGGAAGGTTTTTCCGCGTCTTTGGCGCCGATGGAAACAAGTTCGACACCCATGACCTTCAGCTTCGTCGCGGTCTTGGAACCCTCATACCGCGCCCGGGGATTAGTCACCGTGATGACATCCGCCAGCACCCGGGCCTGTTCCCAAATAGGGTCCACCAGGCCGTAAACCTTCCCGCGGTGCTCCACGCATTCTCCCAAAGCGAAGATTTCCGGGACATTGGTGCGCATCTGGTCGTCGCAGACAATGCCTTTATTGACGGCGATCCCGGAGACCTGCGCGATCTCGGTGATCGGACGAATGCCGGCGCTGATGACGACCATATCGGCGTCGATCGCGGTACCGTCCTCAAATTCCAGTCCCGTGATCTTGCCATCATCCTGACGGATACGTTTTGTCCGGCCATTGACAACAACAGAAATCCCCATCGCCTCCATGGTGCGTTTGAGCATCTGCCCGGATTCCTCATCGAGCTGAACACACATCAACTGCCCGCCCGCTTCCACGACGGTCACGTCCACATTATGCGTCAACAGCCCGCGCGCGGCCTCCAGGCCCAGCAGCCCTCCTCCGATGACTACGGCCTTGCGGCAGCCGCCGGCGAATTCGGCGATGCGCCGGCAGTCGTCGATGGTGCGGAACAAAAATACCCCGGGCAAGTTTTGGCCTTCGATCGGCGGGACAAAGGGGCGCGATCCAGTAGCGATGATCACGTTGTCGTAAGGCTCGGTGACAGCGGCGTCTTTAGCAAAAAGACCGTCGCTAAAATCATAGGCGTTGACCTCCGCCGGCAGAGGGTACCCGCTGACACAGCGGCGACCGGTATCGATCTTGACCGCCTTGACCCCGGCATGAAGACGGATGTTATTTTCCTGATACCAGGTTAAGGGATTCAGAAAGATCTCTGCCGGCTTTTTGGATTGATTAAGGACGTTACTTAACAGGATCCGGTTGTAATTGCCGTAAGGT
>MHGM01000054.1:3395-8940 GCA_001805565.1 Omnitrophica WOR_2 bacterium RIFCSPHIGHO2_01_FULL_52_10 | reverse complement strand
TAAATCAAATTCTTAATCGTTCCCATATCCTTATCCCGGCCATGGAAACCGCGCACGCGATCATTTATCTAGAAAAACTCGCGCGTACCGTCAAAGGACAAAAGAGCGTCATTGTCTGTTTGTCCGGACGGGGGGATAAGGATATGGGAACGATTAAGAATTTGATTTAGGGTTCAGGGTTCAGGGGCCAGGGTTCAGTACAATGAATAGAATTGATCAAAAATTTCAAGAATTACAAAAACGGAAGAAAAAGGCGTTCATCGCCTTTATCACCGCCGGCGATCCGGACTTAAGGACGACCGAGCAGCTTGTGCCGGCTTTTGAAGGCGCCGGTGTGGACATCATCGAACTTGGCGTGCCGTTCTCCGACCCCTTGGCGGACGGGCCGACGATCCAGGCCGCTTCCCAGCGCGCCTTGAAAAAGCATGTCAATCTGGAAAGCATTCTTACCGTCATTAAACGCCTCCGTCAGAAATCGCAAATTCCAATCGCGCTGATGACGTATTACAATCCTGTCTTTCATTACGGCGAAAAACGTTTCGCGCGCAAGGCCAAGGCGTGCGGAGTCGACGGGCTGATCGTTCCGGATTTGCCTCCTGAAGAAGGGCACAACCTGATCCGCGCGGCCCGGCAAAACGGACTGGCCACCGTCTTTTTCCTGGCGCCGACCACCACCCGGCAACGGATGAAACGCATTGTTAACGCCGCGACCGGATTCATTTATTATGTTTCGCTGACCGGTGTTACCGGAGCCCGGCAGGAATTGCCCGCCAGCTTGACCCAACAGGTCCGTCTGGCCAAGCTCATGACCCGCAAACCTGTTTGCGTGGGGTTCGGCGTGTCCACACCGGCGCAGGTGCGCATGGTGGCAAAGGCGGCCGATGGTGTCATCGTGGGAAGCGCCATTGTCAACGCGATTGCCGAGAATAAAGGGAAGAGGCAACTAGTTCCCAACGTCGCGCGGTTTGTCCGCAAATTATCGCAAAATTTGTAAAAGGAATAATTATGTATACCAAAACCACATTACCCAACGGCCTGCGGGTTGTGACCCATGACATGGGAGACCGCGACAGCATCGCGCTGGGTTTCTGGATCGGGGTCGGCGGCCGGCATGAAACCGACCGGATCAAGGGCACCGCCCACTTCTTAGAACACATCGTCTTTAAAGGCAGCAAAAAGTATCCCTGTGAAGAAATTAAAACTTCCATTGAAGGTGTGGGCGGAACGCTCAACGCCTTCACCTCCGAGGAACAAACCTGTTTCTACGCCAAGATCCCCACCGGGCATCTTAAGAAGACCTTTGATGTCCTGGCCGACATGGTCACCCGGCCGAATATTGCCGATCCGGACATCGTCAAAGAAAAAACGGTCGTCGTGGAGGAGATCAAGATGTACCGTGACCTGCCGCAATATGCGGTCATGGAACTTTTAGACGGCCTTTTGTGGCCCGATCATCCGCTGGGGAAAAACCTGGCCGGAACGCCGGAAACCGTCACGGGCCTGTCCCAGGAAGACATCAAAGGATTTCATAAAAATTTTTATGTGCCCAGCAATATCGTGGTGGCCGCCTGCGGCAATTTGAATCACGCGAAAATCGTACGTCTGGCGAAAGAACGTTTCGGAAAATTGCCGCGGGAAGCGCAGCCTTCCTATATAAAGGCGGATAATTCCCAATCCCGACCGCGCATTAATCTTTTTTCAAAAAAAATAGAACAGATGCATCTGGCCTTAGGGGTGATCGGCTACGATGAAAACCATAAAGACCGCCACGCGCTTAACCTTTTAAGCGTGATCCTCGGTGGGAACATGTCCAGCCGCCTGTTTGTGGAGATACGGGAAAAACGAGGGCTGGCGTACTCGATCTCATGCATGGCGCGCACTATGCATGATACGGGGGTATTCCTCATCAGGGCCGGCGTGGACAACCAAAAGATCGTTGAAACGGTCGCGCTGATCCTCAACGAACTCGATAAAGTCAAACGCGCCGGGGTCACGGACGATGAATTCACCCGCGCGCGGGATTATCTTCTAGGACAGATGCTTTTAAGCCTGGAAGATACCATGGAACACATGCTCTGGATCGGGGATACCGTGATCAGCCAGAACAAAACCAAGACATTGCGGTCTCTGATCGCAGATTTCCAGAAGATCAAAAAAGAAGACCTCCACCGCGTGGCCAAAGAAATCCTCAAGACACAGCGCTATAACCTCGCTATCGTTGGTCCATTGACGGATAAACAGAAAGGAGAACTTCCCAAGCTGCTGAATACGCGCAACAGCGTCAGTTAGTCATTTTTTGATTTGACAAGCAATTTAATATCGGTTAGACTTTACTTAAATTTCTTTTTAAAAAGCGGCACATTCACCCCAAGGAGGAACAGATGGAACAGTTATCATTCTACGATGTCAAGACCAAGGGCAAATTCAACACAACCGAGTACAAAGTGCAGGAAAGAAGCGGCCGCTATTTCGCCGTAGCCAAATCCCCCAAGGGTACGCATGAATGCTGGCGCGTTTTAAGCAAAGACCAGGCGGATAAAGCGAAAAAGACGTAACGTTTCCGCTTGCGGACCAGGAGCGACCCGTTCCTGTAAGAATTATAGCGAAATCCTACTAGCATAGAGCTTCATTGACTCCCAAAGAAACAGCCAAGTCCATCGCAAGATTCGCTTCGGAGAAAAAAGCGGAAGACATTGTCGTTCTGGACATGCGTAAAGTCGTCAATTATTGCGACTACTTTGTCTTGTGTTCAGGAAACACCGACCGGCAGGCCCGCGCCATCGCGGATCATATTCATGACAAATTCGAGGAATTGAATATTCGTTTGCGCCGGCGAAATGGCTTTTCCAAGGCCGATTGGGTCATTGTCGATACCGGAGATGTCGTCACCCACGTTTTCCAGAAAAAGGTACGGGAATTTTACCAGTTGGAATATCTGTGGCAAGACGCCAAACCGGTTGACTGGGAGCAGTGAACACACATTAAGCGGTAACCGTTCTACAAACAGGTCACAAGTCGCAAGTCATGCCAAGACATGTGGCTTGTGACCTGTTTTTGTCTCACAGAGGTGAGACAAAAAACACCCTAAGGCGACCGAACATTAGTGAGGGAGCCGAAGGGTTACATTGAATCCAAACTTTATGCTCTCCAACTTACGCGAACAGTTAAAAAAGCATCTAGAACAATCCTTAAAAAAAAAATTGCCGGCAACGGTCAACCTTCCTTCCATTGAGCTGGACATTCCTGCCGAGAAAATTCACGGGGAATTTTCCTGCAATATCGCCCTAAAATCGGCCAAACTGCTACAAAAATCCCCAATCGCCATCGCGGAACAATTCTGCGCGATCGTTGAACAGGCTCTTCCGGCGAACACTCAACTCAACGGAAAAATTGCCAAAATCGAGGTTAAGAAACCCGGATTCATTAATTTTTTTTTAACACCGGCGGCTCTGCGCGAGATCATCACCGACATATTCCGGGACGGGAATAACTACGGCCGCTCCACGCACGGACAGGACAAAAAAGTGCAGGTGGAATTCGTCAGCGCCAATCCCACGGGGCCATTGAGCGTTGCCCATGCCCGCCAGGCCGCGGTCGGCGACGCGCTGGCTAATGTCCTTAATTTTATCGGCTTTAAGGCCAGCCGGGAATATTACGTGAATGACGGTGGTAACCAGATCAACCTGCTGGGGGAATCGATCAAATGCCGGGCCGTTGAACTGCTCGGAGGCACCGCGGAGCTTCCGGAGAACGGCTACCAGGGCGAATACGTCAAGGACATGGCCAAAGAATTCATCGCCAAAGCCAAGATCGAAAATCTCGCGGATATCAATAAACAAGATCCGGTCAGCTTCAAAAATTATGGCGTTGATCACCTGTTAGGGGTCATCCGCAAAGATTTGGAAGATTTCAACGTCCACTTCGATTGCTGGACCCACGAAACAAAAGTCGCCACCAAAGATTCCATCAACGCGATCCTGGACCTTTTACAGAAAAAAGGACTCCTCTACGAAAAAGATTCCGCGCTCTGGTTTCGGTCAACAGATTTCGGCGATGACAAGGATAGAGTGGTCCGCAAAAGTGATGGCAGCTACACGTATCTGCTGCCCGATATCGTTTATCACCGGAATAAGTATGACCGCGGATTTGAAAAGCTCATCAATCTGTGGGGGCCGGACCATCATGGGTATATTCCGCGCATCAAAGCGGCGGCGCAAGCGCTGGGGAAAAGCCCTGACTCTTTAACCGTTCTCATCGTTCAACTGGCTACGATTTATCGTGATGGCAAACCAGTTTCGATGTCCACGCGCCGCGGAGAATTTATCAGCCTGCGGGAAGTCATTGATGAGGTGGGGGTGGACGCCGCGCGGTTTTTCTTTCTGATGCGTCATATCAACGCTCATCTCGATTTTGACCTGGAACTGGCGAAAAAAGAAACTCCGGAAAATCCCGTGTATTACATCCAATACGCCCACGCGCGCATCCACAGCATCAACAAAAAAGCGCAGGAAGCGGGCCTAAAACAACGGGAAAATAGTTTCTCACTATTAAACGCGCCGGAGGAACTGGATCTGATCAAAAAATTAGGAAGTTTCCCGGATATGCTGTTTGTTTGCTATCATGAATTGGATCCTTACGCGCTCATGCAGTATTTGCATGAACTGGCGATGGTCTTCCACAAATTTTACGACCAACATCGCGTGATCGGGGAGGATACCAACTTGTCGTCCGAACGCCTTGCCCTGGCCAATGCAACCAAGATCGTCCTGGCCAACGGCCTTCGCCTGTTGGGTTTAAGCACCCCGGAAAGGATGTAGCAGGGATGCAAAAGCAATGGCGCATCAATGACGCCGACCCCAAATTGCAAGCCACATTAACTAACGCCCTCGACATTCATCCCGTCATCGCGCAACTTCTTATTAACCGCGGCATTACCGACATCGGGCAGGCCAAAGATTTTCTCGCGGCCGATATTACCGGTCTGCACGATCCGTTTCTCCTCAAGAACATGGATATCGCTGTCCAGCGTATCCAAAAGGCGAAAACCGATAAAGAACATGTCCTTGTTTTTGGAGATTACGACGTGGACGGCGTGACATCATCGGCTCTTTTGAACAATGTCCTGACCCGGCTGGGCATTAAAGTCATTCATTATATCCCCCACCGCTTTCATCACGGCTACGGTTTAAACGAAGAGGTTGCCGAATTCGCCCGTGAAAAGAAGGTGGATCTATTGATCGCGGTCGATTGCGGCATCAATGCTTTCGAGGAAGTCAAGCTCTTAAACGATACCGGCGTGGAGGTCATCATCATCGACCACCATGAGCCGGACCAGCGGCTGCCCGATGCGGTTGCCATCATCAATCCCAAACAAAAAGATTGTTCCTATCCCTTCAAACATCTGGCCTCGGCGGGTCTGGTCATCAAACTGATCCAGGCCATTCTGGGCAAGGTCGATGAGGACGTGTTGGATCTGGCGGCCATCGCGACGGTAGCCGACATCGTTCCTCTGCACGGAGAAAACCGGATCCTCGTCAAGTCTGGA
>MHGM01000054.1:0-3266 GCA_001805565.1 Omnitrophica WOR_2 bacterium RIFCSPHIGHO2_01_FULL_52_10 | reverse complement strand
GCATGGACACCGCGCACACGTCGCTGGATCTATTCTTGAGCGAGGATCCCCAGGAGGCTCTAAATATTGCCAAAATTCTGGAGCGCCATAACAAAGAACGCCAGCAAATGCAAGGCGACATTGTCGATGAGGCCATGTCGCTAGTCGAACAGGACGTGAACTTTAATGAACAAAAGGTGATCGTCTTGAGTAAAGAAGGGTGGCATCGCGGTGTTTTGGGCATCGTCGCTTCCAAGATCACGGACAAATATTACCGGCCGACGGTCATTATCTCCATCGATGAAGACGGTATCGGGACGGCTTCGGCGCGCTCCATCGATGGATTTCACTTGCATAATGCCTTGTCGGGATGCGCGGATTATCTGGAAACCTTCGGCGGACACGCGGGGGCGGCGGGGTTGACCATCAAAAAAGAAAATATCGATCCGTTTAAAGAATTGATCAACAAACTCGCCCAGGAAATGCTGGAGGCGAAAAAACTGATCCCAACGCTGTGCATCGACTGTGAGATCCCGCTTGCCAGCATTAATATGGAGTTGGCAAATGTCATTGATGCCATGCAGCCCTTCGGCGAAGGGAATCCCGCGCCGATTTTTTGTTCACGGCAAGTAATCGTCAAAACCTATCCTAGAATTATGGGGAAGGACACGCTGAAATTCTGGGTCACGGATGAACAATTCACGATTTCAGCGGTCGGTTTCGGCATGGCAAAGTACAGCGGCTTGATCAAGCCCGGGGCGAAGATCGATCTGGCGTACCAGATCACCCTGGATGAATGGAACAAAGAACCGACTCCGCAGCTTATTTTGAAAGATATTCGATCAAGTGAATAACGGAAGCTAAGCTTTGTGGATCTTCCCGGCGCTGATGCAGCTGGTACACACGTTAACGCGCCTGACCGTTCCCTCGTAGATAATTTTGATCCGCTGCAGGTTGGGCAGGAAACGGCGCAACGATTTCCCGACGATCTTGGAACCGGCACCGCCGGTCCTTTTGATCTGACCGCGGCGTTTGTATTTGGCGCCCGGTATAGGGCCTTTATGGCAGATAACGCATTCTTTGGGCATGTGTTTTTCCTTAGGTAACGATTGAGTTTTAAAGTATAACGAAAAACAAACGTTTGTCAAGCAAGTTTTAGCATGGACACGACCACATCGCTTGATTTCACCCATATCGCCCCCTATCAGCCGCGGTGTTTTGTTGCCGAGCAAACGGATTTGACCATTCTGGCGCAAATGCGCCCGCTTTTTCAGGCGCTATGGGAGCGGAAAATCGATTCCGCCAATGCCCTCCAAAACTGGCTCCGGGAACGCTCCGAACTGGAATCCGCGCTAAGCCAGACCGGCACCATTTTGTACATCCGCATGACCTGCCAGACGGATGATCCCGCGCGCGCGCGGGCCTACCAGCATTTTATCGAAACCATCCGGCCGGTCGTTAAAATATTCGAAGACCAGTTGAACAAAAAATATCTGGCACAGCAGGCACGCTGGAAATCAGAGCAAACGCGTTATGATGTCTATACTCGCGCGTTACAAACCGACATCGAACTTTTTACCGAAGCGAACGTGGCCCTGGAAACGGAAGTTGATCTGCGCACGCAGGAATACCAAACCATCACCGGCGCCATGACCGTCGTTTTTGAAGGTAAAGAACGCACCCTGCCGGAAATGGGAAAATTCTTGCATGAACCCGGCCGCGACCTGCGCGAACGCGCGTGGAAATCTGCTGCCCGGCGGCGGCTCGATGACAAAGGTAGGCTGGAACAACTTTTTGACCGGCTGATCTCACGGCGCGTGAAGATCGCGGAAAACGCCGGTTTTTCGAATTTTTGCGACTACAAATTCCGCGCGCTGCACCGTTTTGATTACACGCCGCAAGATTGCAAACAATACCACGCGTCCATCGAAAAACTCATCGTCCCGCTGTGGCAGAAGGTGCTGGAGAGACGCCGGGAACAAATGAAACTCAAAAAACTGCGCCCTTGGGACATCGCGGTCGATTCCCTGGGAAGGCCACCCTTGCGGCCGTTTACTAAAGTCAATGAACTGACGGACGGCTGTGTCAAAATTTTCAACCGACTCGATTCCCTGTTGGGACGGCAATTCGCCGAAATGGTCAACGCCGGGCTGCTGGATCTGGAAAGCCGCAAAGGCAAGGCGCCGGGCGGATATCAGTCCACGCTGGATGAGGCGCGAAAACCGTTTATTTTCATGAACGCCGTCGGCGTCGATGACGACCTGCGCACGCTTCTGCACGAGGCCGGTCACGCGTTCCACGCCCTGGCCTGCGCGAGCGATTCCTTGCTCGATTACCGCCACGGCCCCATGGAATTCAACGAAGTGGCCTCGATGGGCATGGAATTGCTGGCCGACCCACAAATCAACGTTTTTTATAATCCGCAAGACGAACAGCGTTCCCGTAATGGACACTGGGAGGGGATCATCTCAACACTGGTCTGGGTCGCGGTCATCGACGCGTTCCAGCACTGGATCTACGCGCACCCCCAGCAAAATGGCACCCAACGTAAAACTGCCTGGCTCGACATCCACGAACGTTTCGGAGGCGATTTTCTTGATTGGGACGGCTTAGTTGACGAGCACGCGTTTCTCTGGCACCGTCAGTTGCATATTTTTGAAGTCCCCTTTTATTATATCGAATACGGCATCGCCCAGCTCGGTGCGTTACAACTGTGGAACAACGCCCGCAATGATCCCAAAGCCGCGTTGGCAAACTACAAAAAGGCGCTGGCGCTCGGAGGTTCCCGGCCATTGCCCGAACTCTTTGAAACCGCCGGGATCAAATTTGACTTCTCCGCAAAAACCATCACTCCGCTGGTTGAAGTCATGAAACAACAAGCGGGGTTGTAACCGCCCGATGAAATCTGCGCAAGCGAAAAAAATACGGCCCATCATTCTCCATGAAGGCGATTTTCTGCGCATGGTACGGGAAGGGGAGTGGGAATACATTGAACGTAATAACTGCCGCGGTATTGTCATCATCCTGGCCATGACCGATGACCAAAGGGTCATCCTGGTTGAGCAATACCGGCAGCCGGTGCACAAAAGGGTCATTGAATTTCCCGCGGGGCTGTTTTTCCTGACAAAATCCGTCCGCTGATATTTTTCCCTTGCTTTTAATATAAATTTAACTACAATGGGTTTGTTTAATCCCGCAATAAACGCTTACAATACAAGCAGCGAATTCCGTCTTAAGTGAAGGAGAGTTTTCAATGAATGATGTGATCGAACGTTTAGGGGAAGAAG
>MHGM01000053.1:2872-5576 GCA_001805565.1 Omnitrophica WOR_2 bacterium RIFCSPHIGHO2_01_FULL_52_10 | reverse complement strand
GGGGCGCCCCTACGAAATATCGTTATGAATAAAATTATCACCTATTCTTTCTGCGAGCCCTTCCTCGACCGCCTGGCCGATCATATCGAAGAGAATTATTTGAAAAAAGGCGCCGATTTGAGCCGTCTCGCCGTTGTTTTCGGCGGCCGCCGGCCGGCGCTGTTCCTCAATCGTGAACTTGCCAAACGCGTCCGCAAAAGCTTTTACCCGCCGCGGTTTTTCGCCATCGATGAATTTGTCAGTTATGCCGTGCAGAAAAAAGAGCTTTTTGCGGCCGGACAGGACCTCGACCAGTGTTACCTCATTTATCAGTTAGCCCAAAAACACGCTCCGGAGGTTTTAAAGGGACGCGCCAGCTTCGCTCAATTCCTGCTCTGGACGCGCGAGATCCTTCAATTTATCGAACAGCTCGATCTCGAGGATGTCCAGGACCAGCGGCTCGCGAACATCCAGGCCAACGCGGCGATCGGTTACGACGTCCCGGCGGACATCAACCGGCTTTTGAAACATGTTATCGTTTTGCGCGAGGCCTACCACGAACACATCCGCGCGCGAAAGATCTATTCGCGCGGGTTTCAGTACTGGCGCGCCGGCCAGTTGATCGAAGATATCCGGTTTGAGGAATTTGACCAGATCCTGTTTAGCAATTTCTTTTATTTCAACCGTTCCGAGGAGAAAATTGTCCAGTCCCTGTATGAGCGCGGCCAGGCGACGTTGATCTTTCAGGGAGACGAGCGCAAGTGGCCGGTCCTCGAGCGCATCGCATCGCGATTCTCATGTTCGATCCGTGAAGGTGAAACGATTCCTGTGCCGGATTTCAAACTTAATCTTTATAAGTCTTTTGACGTCCATTCCCAAGTCGCAGCGGTCAGAGAAATCTTGAAAAAGATCAAGAATAAACAAAAAACAGTCATCGTCCTGCCCGATGCCGACAGCTTGGTGCCGCTTTTATCCGAAATAACGAGCCTGGTCGAGGAATTTAACATCTCAATGGGCTATCCTTTGCGGCGCAGCAGTCTGTATTCGTTATGTTCGTTTATTTTTCAGGCGCAGTTGTCCAGGAAGAATGATCGTTATTACGCGCGAGATTACCTCAAAACCCTGCGGCATCCGTTCGTGAAGAATTTGGAGTTGTCCGGGAACGTCCCCGCGGCTGCCACCCGTACTTTGATCCACAAGATCGAGGAGATTTTGACCGGCAAGGTGCTGACATCTCTGTCGGGCAGTTTGTTCATCAAACCTGAAGAGATCGCCGAACTTGATGATCTTTACCAGTTGACGCTGGAAACGGCGGGACGTCTTGGTATCAAAACCAGCCGCGCGGAATTGCAGCAGATGCTCGAAGGAATTCATAAGATCTTATTCACGGACTGGGAACGTTTGACGAATTTTCAGAAATTTGCGGCTTGTCTCGGTGGATTTCTGGACACGCTCTTGGAGAAAAGTTTTATGAAGAAATATCCGCTGAATCTCAACATCGTCCAGCGGATGTATGAGGTCAAAGACGAACTTGCAACGGCCAGTTTCCACCAGGAAACGTTTGACCCGGAAGAGATGTTCAAGATTTTTGACGCGAAGATCGCCCGCGAACTCGTCGCCTTTCACGGCTCGCCGTTGAAGGGAATGCAGATCCTGGGGCTTTTTGAGACGCGTTCACTGAATTTTGAGAACGTGATCGTGCTGGACGTCAATGAAGGTGTTCTCCCTAAATTAAATATTTACGAGCCGCTTATTCCGCGCGAGGTGATGATCAGCCTGGATTTGGACCGGCTGGAACTGGAAGAGGAAATCCAGCGTTATCAGTTCATGCGGCTTTTATCTTCCGCCAAGAACGTGCATCTGGTTTACCGCGAAAGCAGGGACCGGGAGAAAAGCCGGTTCGTCGAGGAGTTGATCTGGGAGGAGCAGAAACGCCGCAAGACCATCGATGTGGCGGCTCCTGTCCAGACCCGGTTCGCGCTCAAGGTCACCCAGCGCAAAACAAGCATTCCCAAAACCCCGGCGATGATCGAGCGCCTGCGAAGTATGCGTTATTCGGCCTCGAGCGTGAATAGGTACCTGCGCAATCCGGTCGAATTTTATTACAATTATGTTCTGGGCCTCAAAGAAACCGAGGATCTGCTCGATGAGCCCGAAGCGCGGCAGGTGGGGACGTTCCTGCACGAATTGCTCGAGGACGCGTTCAAACCGTTTTTAAACAAGAAGCCTAAAATTGACAGTGCATTCCGCAGCCGTTTTGCTAAAATATTCGAGGATAAATTTGAAGCGACGCTGGCGCGGTCCATGCGATCCGACGCGTTTATGCTTAAAGCGATCATCACCGAGCGCCTGGAACGTTTTTGGGACAATGAGGCCTCCGGCGCCGACCGGCAGGTCGAGGAAATTCTGCATCTGGAAAGCCGTTTTGAAGACCTTTTGCGGCTGCCCTGCGGAGACGTGCGGTTTACTTATGTGGTTGACCGCGTGGACCGGCTCAACGATGGCACGTATATGATTGTCGACTACAAAACCGGCGCCATTGACCAGATGCCCAAAAACGCCGCGTCCATGGCCGCGATGACGTTGACACGGGAATCCGTCGCTGAAAACATCCGGTCGTTCCAGCTCCCGTTGTATCTTCATTATCTGGAGCGGATGTTCCCGGGCAAACCGGTCAACGCGGCATTGTATAATTTAAGGACGCTCAAATTCGACAAATTCATGG
>MHGM01000053.1:0-2797 GCA_001805565.1 Omnitrophica WOR_2 bacterium RIFCSPHIGHO2_01_FULL_52_10 | reverse complement strand
TCAAGGCGCTGGATTTTGTGATCGGCGAGATATTAAACCCGAAAATTAACTTTGAATCCGATGAAGATGTCGTAATCGGGGCAAGGACACAGCGATGATCGAATTTCTTTTTGGACTGACCGTGGTGATCGTTCTTTTTGTGATCATCTGGTCCAGCAACACGCTCAAGGAAGAATACCGCTACAAAAACACCCTCGACCAGAAAACGATCGAGAGCGCAAAGCTCACTAAGGGCAAGGAAGAGAAGAAGAAGCATACGGTCGGCGGCAGGCCGTAACGCAGGGGTCAGGGTATAGGGGACAGGGTTTAGGTGATCGTTGGCAGGTGATGGCCAGTTCGAGATACGCTTCACGGAATACGAGCGACGAGGTTTTAAAATTCCCTGCGGTGTTCGCTGTAAAATTCTTTATCCAGCTCTTTGTATCCTTCCAGTTGCCAGAGATAGATTTCTTCAGGCGTCGCGGGGACTTCCCGGGTTGAGACGTTTTGGGAAAACGTCTCCGCGAATTCGGTGTTGAGCGTTGGATAATCTTCCAGTTGCCAGAGGAAAAGATCCTCGCCTTCGGAAGGAGTGGGGCGGGGATGCGCGTTGGCCTCAATTTCCTCGCTGAATTCCTTGCTCAAGACCGGGTACTTTGCCATCTGGGAAGCGTAGATCTGCTGTTTGGGGTCTTCCCGCGTTTCTTCTTCGGCGCAGACGGGATACGCGCCGCACATAACGGCCGCGCTGATAACGCTTATCGGGAGAAGTCTTAGCCATTTTTTCCGCATGGCTAAACTATACCATATTCCTTAAGGGATTAGCAAGTCAAGAAAAGGACATTTAGGCGTCCGCAGGTTTTCATTGTCTGGGGATATTTTTATGATATGATATGTTTCAAAATGTAATAGGAGCTTTGATTGTGAAAAATCTTGTCGAAGCCTACACCGTTGAAGAAATAGCCGAGTATTTAAAACTTCATCCCTACACCATCCGCCGTCTGTGCAGGGAAGGAAAAGTCCCCGCTTTTCGCGTTGGCGGCCAGTGGCGGTTTCGCAAGGATGAAATTGACGCCTGGTCGAAGGCGCCTGTGAATAAAAAAAGAAGAGGATAATCGTTTGTAATGAAAAATTTTAGGGGAGAATCATGCCGGGAATATTCGATAACATTGAACAGCCGCTTTTGCCGTCCGCGGGACCCGCGGCGTGAACAAGGAACGGCTGGATATTATGGCTGACTAAGGGGGTCCCGGGGGATGTGGAATGAATCGTCAGAGTGAAGAGAAAAAAGAAAAAATGAGCGTGAGCTATTCATCGATTCGTGACAATCATTCCCACGGGACTGTCGGCGATTTTTTAAAACAGTCCATAAGTCAGAACTCCGACATTTCAATCGTATCCGCATACTTCACCATCTACGCCTACCATCGCCTGAAAAGCAACCTTGATAACATCAACCAACTGCGGTTCTTGTTTGGCGAGCCGACTTTCATCAAATCGTTAGATCCCGAAAAAGTAAACACCCGTGATTTTAAGATTGAAGACGACAAGATCGTTATTCCTATGGAAAGCCGCTTAACGCAAAAAGCAATCGCGAAGGAATGTTCGGGATGGATCAAGAAAAAAGCGGAAATACGGTCAATGGTGAAACCGAACTTCCTGCACGGGAAAATGTATCACGTCCGGCAGGAAAGCGGGATCGAAAAGGCGATAGCCGGAAGCTCTAATTTTACCGTTAATGGACTTGGTCTTGGGGGAAGTAAAAATATCGAATTGAATATGGTTGTCGACAGCGACCGGGACCGGCAGGAATTAAAGGAATGGTTTGACGCGATCTGGGATGACAAAACAGGTCTTGTCGAAGATGTCAAGGAACAGGTATTAAAATACATCGAACAGTTATATGTCGAGAATGAGCCGGAGTTTATTTACTTCAAGACTCTTTTCCATATTTTTGAAGACTATCTGGATGAACAAAAGAAGGGCGGGCTTCTCAATGAGCGTACCGGGTTTTTTGACAGCGAAATATGGGATACGCTTTATGACTTTCAAAAGGATGGCGTCAAGGGGGCAATCAATAAAATATTGAAACACAACGGCTGTATTATCGCCGACAGCGTCGGTTTGGGAAAGACCTTTGAAGCCCTCGCCGTGATCAAGTACTTCGAGCTTTTGAACAGCCGCGTCCTTGTGGTCTGCCCTAAAAAGCTTTCCGGTAACTGGACGATATATCAGGCGAGCCAAAACCACGCGCTGAATCCCTTCAAAAAGGACAGGTTCAATTACACGGTTTTATATCACACGGACATGGCGCGTGAATCGGGACATTCCGACGCGAACGGGATTGACCTTGAGAATTTCAATTGGGGGGCGTATGACCTGGTCGTTATTGATGAATCCCATAATTTTCGCGGGAACCCGCTGGAGCATACCAAAGAAGATGGAAGCGTCAAGCTGAACCGGGCCAAGTGGCTGATGGAAAAAGTCATCAAGTCCGGGGTTAAAACCAAAGTTTTGATGCTTTCGGCCACTCCTGTTAATAACACCCTCCGGGATTTGCGTAATCAAATCGCGCTTATTACTGAAGGTAAAGAAGACGCCCTTTTTGAACACTGCAAGATCAAGGACATATCCTTGACGCTTAAAAACGCCCAAACGCAGTTTACTAATTGGGCAGACCCCAAGAAGACCCTTAAAAGAAACATGAAGCAACTTCTGGAACGGCTTGACTCCGCGTTTTTTAAACTGCTGGATGAGTTGACCATTGCCCGGTCCAGGAAGCATATCAAGAGTTTCTACAATATTGAGGCGATCGGCA
>MHGM01000052.1:3011-5720 GCA_001805565.1 Omnitrophica WOR_2 bacterium RIFCSPHIGHO2_01_FULL_52_10 | reverse complement strand
TTTTGCTCGACGCGTGCAAAACATACAATGACGTTAGCCTGCGAAATTCAAACCAAAACCAGCCCGCTCCAGCGGCACGAGAACGCATCCTTTAAATGCAGCAAGCAACCCCGGCTGTGAACAACTTGTTAATAATTTTATAAATGGCTCATAACAAACATAGTACCAGCATGTTACAACTTTTACTTATTCCACAATGTCGGACCTGATTTCTGTTTGGGAAAAATCGCAAACGCAAATTCAAGAGAGGGTAGGGAAAGCCTCTTATGAAACGTGGTTTTCTGCCATTCAGGTCAAGGAAAAAACTCCTGGAATTTTAACGGTCGAGACTCCGGACGATTTTTTTAGAGCGTGGATCGTTGATCATTATCAAAGCGACCTTCAGAAAATTCTGGATACAATCGCGCAGCAGCCTGTTTCACTCGAATTTTCCGTCAATACAACCATTCTTAGTGCTGACACCCAAACCCGCCTTGCCCGGCTGGAACAAAATTTTACTCGCACCGAAGGCATTCAATCGGCTTTAAACGCCCGCTTTACTTTTGATAACTTTGTGATCGGACCGTCCAATCGATTTGCCTGCGCGGCCAGTTTGGCCGTTGCTGAATCACCGGCCAAGGCCTACAATCCATTATTTATTTATGGAAGAGTGGGGCTGGGGAAAACACACCTCATCCAGGCCATTACACACAGAATCCGGCAATTGTACCCGGCCCTGAAACACTGCTACATGTCCTCCGAACAATTTACTAACGAATTAATCAACGCCATCCGCAACCGCTCAACAAGTCAATTCCGCAAAAAATACCGGGAGATCGATGTTCTCCTGATCGATGACGTTCAGTTTATCGCTGGCAAAGAATCCACGCAGGAAGAATTCTTCCACACATTCAACGCCCTGCATGATAACCGTAAACAAATTATCATCACCTCGGACCGGCTCCCAAAAGAAATCACCAATTTGGAGGAGCGCTTAATCTCGCGTTTTGCCTGGGGACTGGTTGCTGATATTCAGCCGCCAGATTATGAAACGCGCGTGGCGATCTTAAGAAAAAAGATAAAAAACGAGGCCATTCAAGTTCCCGACGACGTTATTTACTTTATTGCCGAACAAATCAAGACAAACATCCGTGAGCTTGAGGGGGCGCTGATCCGTGTAGCCGCTTATTCTTTATTGGAGGAAAAGCCGATCACCCTGGACATGGCTGTTAAAACTCTCAAGGACATGGTGCGTGAAACGGCCAGAGCCATTAGTATTGATGTGGTGCAAAAAACCGTAGCAGAATTTTTCCGTGTTCCGCTTTCGGAATTGCGAGCCAAAAAGAGAACCAAAAACATCGTTTTTCCAAGACAAATCGCAATGTATCTTTCCCGGCAATTAACCGCGCAGTCCTTGCCCGAGATCGGAAATGCCTTTGGCGGGAAAGACCACACCACAGTGCTGTACTCTTGTAAAAGGATTGAGCAGGGTTTAATAAAAGATGGGGAAATAAAAAATATCGTGGAACAATTGCTAACAACACTACAAAGATAATTTGGCTTTACTAACATTTTTTACACATTTTTTTTAATTACAACCCTTAATGTTATAATGGGTTTTGTTTTTGTTCTCTTTATTCACAAGCACTACCAATACGGATACTATTTTAAATCTTTAAATAACAAGAAGAGGTAACGCCCATGATCTTTAAAACTTCCCAGGAAAATCTATTGGCCGGGATCCAGACTGTTCAGAACATTGTTTCCAGTAAGGCAACACTTCCAATACTATCCAACATTCTTCTCGAGGCCAAAGGCGCAAAACTCAAGCTTAATACGACTGATTTGGATATTGGCATATCTTGTGAAATACTTGTGGATATTATTGAGGAAGGCGCAATAACTATTCCTGCCAAACGATTTGGCGATATTGTTCGGGAATTGCCTTCCGGGGATATCACACTTAGCGTCAAGAAAAATAATCAGGTCGATATTGAGGGGAAGCAGTGCCGCTTTAAATTAAGCGGGCTCCCCAAGGATGAGTTCCCCAAATTCCCGGAATTTAAAGATAAGGAGGCGATCCAGATCGAGCAGGCAACTCTTAAAGAAATGCTGCGGCTAACTTCTTTTGCTGTTTCTCATGAAGAATCGCGGTATGTTTTAAATGGTATTTTGATCGAAATTTCCGATAATATCCTTCGTATTGTGGCCACTGATGGACGGCGGCTGGCAAAAATAGAGAAGAAGCTCCCGGTTGTCATTAAAAAAGAGATCGCCGTCATTATTCCTATCAAGGCAGTGCAGGAAATTAGCCGCAACTTGCGAGAAGAGGGATCGCTTTCTTTGGTGATTGGGGCCAATCAGGTTTTATTTGATATCAATGATGTGTTAATTGCCACGCGCATTATCGAAGGTGAATTCCCGAATTACAACCAGGTCATCCCCAAGCCGGCCAAAAACAGGATTAAAATGAACACCCAGGAAGTGCTTTCTTCCATCCGTCGGGCGAATTTGTTAACCACCCCGGATTTTCAAGCCATTAAATTTGAAATTTTCCCCAACAAGCTGGTCATCTCGAAATCTACGCCTGATATCGGGGAGTCCAGGGAGGTCATCCCGGTGGAATACGAGGGAGAAGAAATGATGGTTGGATTTAATCCCCAGCTGCTTATTGATTTTCTGAAAAATATCAATGACGAACAGATCCATATGGAAATACTGGGTACGGAC
>MHGM01000052.1:0-3005 GCA_001805565.1 Omnitrophica WOR_2 bacterium RIFCSPHIGHO2_01_FULL_52_10 | reverse complement strand
GCCGTAATGCGCCTGCAGGACTATTTGTATTTGGCGTTGCCGATGAGAATATAAAAAGAAAAATAAAAAAAATCTGGCAATTTTTTCATGGATAGTATAAAAGATATCATTCCCCAGGTCGTAGAAAAGATAATCCGTCAAAGGGCCGGGGAGCAGGGGGCGCTCGAGCAAGCCTGGCAGGATGTTCTGGCAAAGCAGGGATTAAAACACGTGAAGCTGGTTGGTCCGCGTGATGGCAGCTTGCTGGTTTCCGTAGATTCTCCGGCGAGGCTGTATCATCTGCGCACGCGCAAGGCCGCGATTTTAAGGCAATTGCGGGAGAAAGCACCCGAGATCAAGGACATAATATTTAAAGTAGGCGAGCAAAAATGACACCCGTTAAAACAGACAAAAAATCCGGCAAAGCGGTTGCGGCGCGGGACGCCGTCGCAACAAAATCCGACCGCGGGCATAATTACGACGCGACGAATATCCAGGTTTTGGAGGGGATTGAGGCCGTCCGCCGCCGCCCGGCGATGTATATCGGAGACACCGGCGCGCGCGGGCTGCATCATTTGGTCTATGAGGTCGTGGATAATTCCATCGATGAGGCGATGGGCGGATACTGTAACCGCATTGATGTGATCGTCAACGAAAACGATTCAGTGACTGTCACCGATAATGGCCGCGGGATCCCGGTCGATATTCATAAGGCCGAAAAAAAACCTGCCGTGGAAGTTGTTCTGACGACTTTGCACGCCGGAGGGAAATTCGACCACACTAGCTATAAGGTATCCGGCGGGTTGCATGGTGTCGGGGTTAGCTGCGTTAACGCCCTTTCCGAATGGCTGGAAGTTGAGGTCAAGCGCGACGAGAAGATCCATCATCAGCGTTACGAGCGGGGTATTACCAAAACCAAGCTCACCGTCATCGGCAAGACAAAGACAACCGGGACGCGCGTTACGTTCAGGCCGGACAGACAGATTTTTAAGGAAACGACTACCTATTCTTATGACACGCTGGCCAAGCGCTTGCGCGAATTGGCCTTTTTAAATCAGGGCCTGGTCATTTCGCTCACCGACAAGCGCGGCAAGCAACCTAAGGAGGCTGTTTTTGAGTTTAAGGGCGGTATCGTTTCATTTGTGGAACATTTAAACGCGGCCAAAAACGTTTTGCATAAGAAGGTCATTTATTTCTCGCGCGAGCGGGAGGGCGTTCAGATCGAAACGGCGTTGCAATACGACGATGGCTACGCCGAAAATGTTTTCGCGTACGCGAATAATATCCATACCATCGAAGGCGGCACTCACTTGAGCGGCTTTCGGTCGGCATTGACGCGCGCTGTCAACAATTATGCCAAAGCAAAGAATTTGTTGAAAAACGAGATTGCGATTACGGGCGACGACACCCGCGAAGGATTAACGGCCGTTATCAGCGTCAAGGTCCCCAACCCGCAATTCGAAGGGCAGACCAAGGCCAAACTGGGCAACTCCGAGGTGGAAGGACTGGTTGCCTCCGCCACGCTGGAGGCGCTGGGCGCGTTTTTTGAGGAGAATCCGTCGGTAGCCAATCAGATCATCGACAAGGTTATTACTGCTTCCCGTGCCCGGGAGGCGGCCCGTAAAGCGCGTGAGCTGACCCGGCGCAAAGGGGCCCTCGACATGGGCGGCTTGCCCGGCAAGCTGGCTGATTGTTCCGAGAAAGACCCGGCGCTGTGCGAACTTTACCTGGTGGAAGGGGATTCCGCCGGCGGGTCTGCCAAACAGGGGCGGGACCGGACATTCCAGGCGATCCTGCCGCTTAAGGGAAAAATTTTAAACGTCGAAAAATCACGCCTGGACAAAATTTTGAGCAACGAAGAAATCCGGACCATCATTACCGCGCTTGGCGCGGGCGTGGGTGATGAATTTAACATTGATAAATTGCGCTATCATAAAATTATCATTATGTGCGACGCCGACGTGGACGGCTCGCATATTCGTACGCTTTTGCTGACGCTCCTTTACCGGCAGATGCGCCAGCTTGTTGAAGGCGGCTATGTCTACATTGCCCAGCCGCCACTGTACAAATTAAAACGCGGCAAGCGCGAGGAATATATCGATACGGACAAAGAAATGAACGCGTTGATTCTGGAGATGGGACTTGAGGGACTTACGGTCAAAGGCGTTAAAAGCAAACAGCAATACACCTCTGCCCAGCTTAAAGAAATGGTTCAGGCCACAACAGATCTGGAAAAGATAATTGAAATATTGATAAAACGTGGAGTAGATTTTGAAGAATATGTTGATAATATTGAGGCTAAGACCAAAAATATGCCTATTTATATGGTGAAAGTGGAGGGCGAAACTCATTTTGCCTATAGCGATAAAGAGGTCGCCGACTTCACCAAAAAGGATGAAGAAACGCAATATATTGAAATATTTGAACATGAAGACCTGGAGCGCATCGAAAAGGTGTTAAATAAACTGGATTTGAGCATTTCCGATTATATCTCTCCCGAGATGGGGGAAAATTACGAAGTCGCCGGTCAAAAGAAGACGAAAAAAACCAGGGTCAAAAAGGACGCGCCGAACAAGCCGCTTTTTATTCTTGAGGACGACCAGGGTAAGCACGAGGTGTTTTCTCTGCAAGAAGTTTTGGATGTTGTGCGTAAGCAGGCCCACAAGGGAATGCATGTCCAGCGCTATAAAGGGCTGGGCGAGATGAATCCGCAACAGTTGTGGGAAACGACCATGGATCCTTCGCGCAGGACCATTTTAAAGGTAATGCTGGAAGACGCGGTGGAAGTGAACAAGACTTTCGAGATGTTGATGGGCGATGAGGTCGAGCCCCGGCGGGTCTTTATCGAGACCAACGCTCACCAGGTAAGAAATCTGGACATTTAGACGGACGAAATTCTATGGAACGCTCAGGCGGAACAACAGAAAAGATTATCCCGGTATATATCGAAGAGGAAATGAAGAATTCGTATCTTTCCTATTCGATGAGCGTCATCGTCGGGCGCGCGCTGCCGGATGTCCGTGACG
>MHGM01000051.1:6230-6973 GCA_001805565.1 Omnitrophica WOR_2 bacterium RIFCSPHIGHO2_01_FULL_52_10 | reverse complement strand
CAACTGGCCATCTTCCTTATAAATATAAAGCGGATAAAAGTCTTTGTCTTTTTCCGTCAGCTGCTTCGGAGTTTTGCCTGCGACCACATTGCCCTCTTTATCGATCACAAGCTCTTCAATTTTGCTGTTATAGACTTTCAGGACCTCGGGCCCCTTCATTTTGGGCGTGAGCGGCTCCTGCAAGACAACCGCTTTGAGAATATTTCTTTTAACGTCCAACTCTTCGTTAAGCTCTTTCTGCGGGCGCAGTCCTTCCGAAAAAACAGAAAGCAGAACAGCGCTGACCACGCAAACGATAGCCGCAAAGATAAATGTATACCGCGTGCTGCTGATATTCATCGTAAAAGATGTCCCTTTGCTGCTATCCCAGTTTTTTAGGTTGCAGCCGTCTTTTCATATGGTTTTCCACCATGAAATAATCGATCAATGGCGCGAAGGCGTTCATAAACAGGATCGAAAGCATCACGCCTTCCGGATACGCCGGGTTAACCACGCGAATCAAAACGACCAAAATGCCGATCAAAAAGCCGTAGATCCAGCGCCCGGCATTCGTCGCCGCGGCCGAAACCGGGTCGGTCGCCATGAAAACCGCCCCGAAGGCAAATCCTCCCATCACCAAATGCCAGTACGGTGGCAGGCCGAAGAAAGCCAGTCTGCCGGGTCCTTGCATCAAATAAAATCCCGACGACATCGTCAAAAGCCCCAGGACACAAGCGAGCGTAACCCGCCAACTGGCCACACCG
>MHGM01000051.1:128-6218 GCA_001805565.1 Omnitrophica WOR_2 bacterium RIFCSPHIGHO2_01_FULL_52_10 | reverse complement strand
GGGCCTGCACCACAGCGTGCCCTTTCGGTGTTGCCGCCGCGACCGCCAATGGTGTCGCACGAGTATAGCCGTCGACGGCCACCCACACGGTCGAACCGGAGATCTGCGCCGGGTAAGCGAAAAAGACAAACGCGCGCGCCGTCAAAGCGGGATTAAAAACATTCATCCCCGTCCCGCCGAAGATCTCTTTGCCGAAGACAACGCCGAACGAGATCCCCACCGCCACCTGCCACAGCGGGATCGACGGAGGAAGCGTGAGCGCGAACAAAATGCCGGTCACTAAAAACCCTTCGTTGATCTCGTGCTTGCGCGCGACGGCGAATAAAACTTCCCAAAACCCGCCCGCCGCGTAACTGACTAAAATGATCGGGATGACTTTCCAGGCGCCCGCTTCCACCGCGCCCCAAAAAGAATGCGTCAGCCCCTTGGCGATCTCAATCTGATACCCGGTATTGTAGATCCCCATCAAGGTGGCCGGGATAAGCGCGAGGACGACAAAGATCATGACACGCTTCATATCCACCGCGTCGCGGACAAAAGGCGCCTTCGCCGCCGTCTTGCCCGGCGTCAACAAAAAGGTGTCCAGCGCTTCATAAAGCGGATAGAATTTCTCGAAGGGTTTGCCTTTCGCGAATAACTGCCCGACTTTCTTTAATTGTTCTTCAAGAAATTGCATGTTTGTTAATGGTGAATTTCATCCTTCCCTTTCAATCAACTCCAGCCCCTCGCGGATAATCCCCCCCACATCCGTTTTGGAGGGACACGCGAAACTGCACAAGGCGAAATCTTCCTCATCGCATTCCAGAATGCCCAGCTTCTCCGCTTCCTCAATATCCCCGCCGATAACCGCCTTAAGGAGAAAATAGACCATAATATCCAGCGGGACCAGCGAATCATAAATATGGTTCAGGACAATGGCGCGGTCGCTGCCCTGCTTGTCCGTGGTCAGGGAAACTTCTTTTTTCTCCGGCAAGAACGAGGAAACAAACGTCCGGGAAAAAGTATATTTGTCGAATCCCGGCGACAACCAGCCCAGCAATACTCTTTTCCCGCCTTCGGGAATGGCCGTCAACTGGGAATCATAAAAGGACAAATATCCATTCTTGCCGACTTCTCTGCCTGCCAGCACGCTTCCGGAAACGCAGCGCATCCCCGCAAGGCCGCTTCCCTTTAATAATAAAGAGACCGGCGCGCCGACGATCGTTTTGGCGTAAAACCGGCGGCCGGCCCCTTCTCCGGTGACGGCCACAACGCGCTCGGGCGGATAAACACCCTCCAGGAACAAAGACCCGATGCGCGCAACATCCTGCGCCTCCACGTACCAGACGTGGTCACCCTTGCGGATCGGGTCAAGATAATGAATATGCGTGCTGACATTACCCGCGGGATGCGGCCCGGCGAAATAATGCGTTTCGACCCCGCGCGCCTGCGTCAACGCTTTGGACTGGGCCCCATGCCTGACGCACAGGTAAACCTTGCCTTTTGTTAACCGCCGCAAAGCGTTGAGCCCTGCCTGAAATTGCTCTTCCTTGCCCTGCAGGATAAAATCGACGTCGGGGGCGAGCGGCTCGGTATTCATGGCATGGACAAAAATGGATTTGGGCGGCTCGCGCGGGTGGGCGACTTTGGAGAACGGCCTTTGGCGCAAGACCGGCCAGAGGCCGGACTGCAGGAGTGATTTTTCCACGTCTTCTTTGGAAAGGCCGGAAATTTCACTTGCGGGAAATTTGCGGAACGTGACCGCCTCGTTGCGGCCGTCGGATTCCACGACGATATCTTCGAGAAAACGCTTCTCGCCGCGGTTGATCGCGGCGACGCGGCCGCTGACAGGAGAAACGACCTTGATTCCCGGACAATGTTTATCTTCGAAAAGCGGCGTGCCGGTTTTGACGGCATCATTGACTTTCACGCAAAGGCCGGCCTTGAGGCCTTTGAAATCCGCCGGGACAACGGCAACCTGCCGCGGCAAAGATAAAGCAACGATCTCTTTTGGCGCCGCGCCCTTGAGCTTAATGTCTCGTCCCTGCTTGATCTGAAAAGTCGCCATCTATGCTTTAACCAATTCCGGGTAATGAATTTGAATAACAAGGCGGGTTATTGCTCCTGAAAAATATTAAAGATGAATCATAGCACCGGCCCAAAAGGAATTCAAGAAAAATTATACAAAAGGGATTTTGCGCAAAAAGAAATTATTCAAATTTGTTCTTTGGCGGATAGAATACGCCCAGCACCATAAATGTCTGCCGGAACCGCTTCAAATTGCCAACGTAGAAATAAACATCCTTTTTTTCGGTGTTGGCTATATCCAGCCATCTTTCTTTGATTTTCTCAAGCAAGACCTTTTCCTCGGGGTACCGGGATCGCCAATCTCTGAAAGCCTGCCCAATCTCCCAGTCAATAATAGACAACTTATGTCCCGGGCAATCGGCAACTCCGGCGCACTGAAACTTATAAAAAAAACTGAAGGGAATTTCCTCGATAGCATCCTTCGCCTTATCCAGAAAACTTAACTGGGCATAGCAGGACTCTCTCGCGTCTCTATCCGTGGGGCTCTGCTTCGACCATTCAAAGGAAATATTGTCCGGCTTAATCAAGCCCAAAGAGAGGTCGCTCGCCTCGGCTTCCTTGCAAACCTGACACATTGATTTTACCGGCACTTTAAGGACAATCTCTTTTCGTTTCTGCCAAGTCCCTTTCTCAGTATCAAACCAAGCAATAACTTTTATAGAATCCGCATTGACCCGAAAACTCTCCGGTCGTTTATCATCGGAAGGGGCGGCGCATTCCGCTTCAATAATGCTGTATTTCTTGAATTTTTTATCACCGTCAAGATCGCGGTAGGGAATGGGGAAAAGGCGGACTAACTGCGAATTGCTTAAATCAACGCCGGCACAACAGACGGTCTCGACATATTTCTTGCTGGGGTTCGGGTAGGCTTTAACTGTGACGAGGATTTTTTTGGTTTGAAATTGCATTATTCATTTTCAAATGTGCTCTACCGAGACATAGCTTCCGTTATATTCCTTAACCCTAGTAGCCACACAAGAACGATGACATTGTTCATGGTTATATTCAAAACACATCAAACAATTGACACCATCGGATAAATGATTATAAACTTGTTCGATCACATCCATTTTGCCGGCAAGATAATCTGAAAAGGCCTTAAAGAAATAATCATAATCCCAATCCGCCCGCAATTTATGTCTTATTTCCGACGGGCTTCCTAAAGCCTTGTAGTGGACATACTCGATACTTTCGTCTTTTAATCTTTGTCCTAAAGCGGTTTTTGAGAACCCTTTTTTGCGGGATAGGGGTATTTCACGGACATCAATCAGGCGGGTGACTCCAAATTCCTTCAGGCGATCAACAAACTCCTCAACGCCCCGGCCCTCATAGCCGATTGTATATAAAACATACCCTTGCGGGGAGCTTGTCGAACCATCTTTTTGCATATTATTACGCCTCTATGGTGTGAGTATATCATACCCTATTATTAAAGAAGCAAGAAGTGCTAATTGAAGAAAGAAGGGAATGATAAATTCCAAAAAGATTTAGCTTGCCCTCTCAATGACCATCGCGATGGCCCCGCCGCCGCCGAAGGAGACGCACGCCAATCCCCTCTTTTTCTTCCGGTCGCGCAGGACGTTAAGAAGCGTCACCAAAATCCGCGCCCCCGCGGTGCCCAGCGGATGCCCCAGGGCAAGGTCCCCGCCAAAGACGTTGATCTTTGCCCGGGGGATCTTCACTCTTCTTTCCGCCAGGACAACCTGGGCGGCAAACGCTTCGCTGATTTCGAAAAAATCGATGTCGCGCAACTGCAGGCGGCATTCCTTCAGACACGCCTCAATGGCCGTGTTGAGGGATTCAAAAACATTTTCCGGCGTAACGGCGATCAAGGAATATCCGACGATGCGGGCCAGGGGTTTTCGCTTGTGTTTTCGTTGAAAATCGGCGGAGCCCACCGCGACCACGGCCGCCCCGTCGCAGGAAGGCGAAGAATTCCCGGCGGTCACCGTGCCGCCCGTCCAAAAGACGGGCGGCAGTTTGTCCAGCCAGGCGCGTTCCAGGCTTTTGCGCGGATGTTCGTCGAGATAAATCGTCTTCTCGTGGTTACGCAAGGGGATAATCTCCTTTCTAAACTTGCCCTGTTTTTGGGCCAGGCAGGCCTTGCGGTGGCTGTCAAAGGCGTAATCGTCCTGCTCTTTCCGGGAAATATCGAATGCGTACGCCAGTTTTTGCGCCAACTCGCCCATTTTCTGGCCGGTCATCTGGCAGAACAAACCGTCATGCTGCAAACAATCCAGCGGATTTAATTCCTTGATCTTTTTCTCGTAATTCTCGGCCTCCTGGCGCTTCACGAAGTAAGGACTCTGGCTCGCACTTTCCGTCCCGCCGGCCAGAATAAGGCCGGCCTTGCCCAGCGCGACGCTCTGGGCCGCCAGAATGACCGCCTGCAACCCGGCGCCGCAGACATTGTTGACGGTAAACGCGGGCACCGTCGCCGGCAGCCCGGCTGAAAGGGCGGCCTGCCTGGCCAAGTTCTGCCCTGTCCCGGCGGCGACCACGTTCCCGAAGATCACCTGATCGACCCAGCGCTTGTCGATCCTGTTGCGCCGGCAGATCCCTTTGATCGCGAACGAAGCCAATTGCGCGGCGGAAAACTCCTGCAATCCGCGATAAGGGTATCCAATGGGGGTACGTACACCCTCGAAAAGAAAAACCGGATTGTCCCGTTTTGATTTGGGCATGGCCTTAAAAAGACGCCAATAGGGCGTCTACATCCACATGTTTCTTAACGAGCGTGGTCACTTCGGTGATCTTGTCTTTATCGGATTTCTGGATCTTGCAGGTCAGATGTTCGATCCTTCCGGCGATAGTATACGTATCGTCGTCCGTGATCAAAATGGGGATCTGGCTTTTTTTCAAGAGATCAACGATCTGCGGCGTCGGCTGCAGGCCGCCGGTCAAGATGATCCCCGAGACATGGAAGCCCTGGCTTTCGCGGGCCAGGTGGGAACTCACGGCGAGCAATATATTGTCCACCCGGTCTCCCGAGGTCAACACCAGCGTCCCTTCTTTAAGATAATGGATCATGTTGTGCGGCTCCATCGCCCCGACGATGGTGTGCTTGACCCGCCGCCCGGTGCCCTGGTCCCCGCACAGCAGTTTCAAATTCAGCGCGATTTTGACCTGCTCGACGGTCGGCGTGCTGAGCAAGGGATCCAACGGAATAACACCCAGGAGATTAATGCCTTTGTTGAACAACCCTTGCCTTAAAGCGCGCTCGACCTTTTCGTACTTCTCCGGCATGACCTTGTTAACAATGACCCCGATGACCTCAACGCCTTTGAGATCGAAAAGGGCCTTGTTCAGGACGATCTCGTCGATGCTCTTGCCGATGCCGCCCTCGCTGATAATGATCGCTTTCGCCCCCAGGAGTTTGGCGACATCCGCGTTGGAACAATCAATGACGGAGCCGACACCCGCGTGCCCCGTCCCTTCGATAATAAAGGCTTCTTTGCCGCGTTTAAGACTGTCAAAAGCCTGGAGGATGGTTGCCTCAAGCCTTTCTTTATGGGGGCTGAAGATATATTTCTCGGTATAGCCGCGGCCGATCGTCACCGGGCTCATCTCCTGGAACTTCTTTCTGGTGTGAAAAACCTCGGCGATCAGGTAAGAGTCTTTGTCGATGTCCAGATCGCCCACGTGCACGTACTGCTGGCCGATGGGTTTCATGAAGGCGGTTTTTATTTTACGTTCCCGGAGGATCTTGTACAGGCCCAGCGATATGGACGTCTTGCCGGCGTTCTGATAAATAGAGGATAGAAAAATATTTTTAAGAACGCTTTTCACCATGAAGGCATTCTCCCAGCTTTTCTTTGAACACCGCCGGGATCTCCTCCGGGAAATCAACGACCACGACACCCGCTTCCTTCAAGACGGTCCGCTTGGCCTCCGCCGTGCTGGTGCCCGAGGAGATGATCGCGCCGGCGTGTCCCATCCGCTTGCCCGGCGGGGCCGTACGCCCGGCGATAAATGCGACAACGGGCTTGACGGCTTCCTTCTTGATATACTCCGCCGCGATCT
>MHGM01000051.1:0-107 GCA_001805565.1 Omnitrophica WOR_2 bacterium RIFCSPHIGHO2_01_FULL_52_10 | reverse complement strand
CCCCGACCATCACGATACCTTTAGTCTGATCGTCGCGCATGAACATCTCGATCACGTCGACAAACCGTGTCCCGATGATCGGGTCGCCCCCTAAGCCGACACAGGTG
>MHGM01000050.1 GCA_001805565.1 Omnitrophica WOR_2 bacterium RIFCSPHIGHO2_01_FULL_52_10 | reverse complement strand
GGCGCCGGGGCCATGATTACATCACGCTGTTTGTCGATCTGCTCAAGAAGCGGACTGTCTTTATCGCCGAAGGCAACGATCAAAAGACCGTCGAGGCGTTCGCGGATGACCTCAAGGCTCATAATGGCAGCACAGAGACGATCACGGACGTCAGCTGCGATATGTGGCCGGCTTTTATAAAAGGCGTTAAGGACAATCTGCCGAATGCCCAGATCACCTTTGACCGGTTCCATATCATGAAAGTCATCAATACTGCCGTGGATACGGTTCGCAAGCAAGAGGTTCAGACACAGTTCATGCTCAAGGGAACCAAGTACATCTTTTTAAAGAACGAGAAAAACCTGACCAATGCTCAGCGTCAAAAGCGCCAGGAACTATCAATGTCGCGCCTGAATCTGAAATCCATAAAAGCCTTGCATATCCGGGAAAACTTTCAGGAAATTTACAAAATGCCGACACCAGAACTCTTTGAATTCATGCTCAAGCGCTGGTACTTCTGGGCAACGCATAGTCGTATCCAACCCATGATCGATGCTGCCCGCACAATCAAGGCCCACTGGGAAGGCGTCGTGCAATGGAAAAAATCGCACATTGACAATGGCCTTCTCGAAGGCCTGAACTCGTTGATTCAAGCAGCCAAGGCCAAAGCCCGGGGCTTTAGCACATTCCGGTACTTTAGAATCGTTGCATTCTTGATAACAGGACGTCTGAACTTTGCTCGGATCAATAAACATTACTTACCCATTTAGAATTCAAAGGAACGGTTTTTTTTAAGGCATATCGACGGCAAATCTGATACTATAAGGAAGTCAGAAAGGTCACAAATGCTTCGTAAGCGTTCTGTTAAAAGATCAAAGAAAACTCCGCTGTATGGTCTTGTTCTCGCCGGCGGCAAGAGCACGCGGATGAAAAAAGATAAGTCCCTGCTCGAATATCATGGCAAGAAACAGGTGGTCCATTGTTTCGATCTTTTGTCGCGATTTTGCGAACAGGTTTTTATTTCCAACCGTAAAGATCAGTCGCGGCTGCCAGCGCATAAAAAATTGCCGCAAATTCACGATGTTTTCGTGGATATCGGCCCCCTGGGGGGCATCCTAAGCGCCATGACCTATAATCCCGAAGTGGCCTGGTTAGTGCTGGCCTGCGATCTGCCGTTTGTCAATGAAACTACGATTCAAACATTGATCAAAAAACGCAACGCTTCAAAGATGGCGACAGCCTATCGCAGCGCTTATGATCCGCATTTACCCGAGCCTTTGTGCGTGATCTTTGAACCCAACGCAATGTTTCAATTGTTGCGATTTTTATCCCAGGGCGTTCAATGCCCGCGTGCGATTCTTTTGCGTTCGGACACGCATCTTATTGCGCAAAGCCCGGGCATTTCGCTGGATAACGTCAATAATCCCCAGGAGTACCGTAAAGTTCTTAGCGTAATTCGTCGCAACCCTGCCGATAAATAAGCCCTGGTTTTCTCTTTGCAGGACCCGGGGAATGATGTATAATTATTCAATTTTAATATTAATATATCACGGAGCGTAGCGCAGTTGGCTAGCGCACTTGAATGGGGTTCAAGAGGTCGACGGTTCAAATCCGTCCGCTCCGATTTAATAATTTGGAGAAGGTTCTCCCGTCTTTTCCATTGCTACGATTGGAGAAGGAAGACGGGACCCCGCCATGGGTGGGGAAGCCCTGTCGCTCCGATCCATATGTCTCATTTTTGAAATTTTGAAGAATATGTCCGATAACCCAGAGAAAAGCGAGAATAAAATGGACCAAGAGCGACGCAGAAGCAAGCGTATTTGTAAGCATTTTATCCTCTCGTATTTTGAGAAGGAATATCCTGATCGACGGTATGAATTGACGCAGTTAAAAAATATCAGCCATGGCGGGATGTGTTTTATTACCTCCCAAAAGTTTAATCCGGGTACCAAGCTTGGGATAGAGCTGAAAACACCTTATGTGGCAGAAACGACGTATTTGGAAGGGGTTGTCCTGGAGTCACATGAGAAGGTAAGAAACCTGATCTATGAAACACGGCTCAAATTTGAATTCCTTGACTCCCAGGGGGAATTCTGGGTCGCCAAGTTAATCGAATTCTTTGTCAATGGAGAAAACAGCAGTCATGCGTAAAATCAATATCGGACTTATCGGTCATGGCGTTGTCGGCGCCGGCGTCGTCAAGTTTCTGCAGAAACGGCAAAATTATATCCGCGATAAATACCGGGTCGAATTTGTTGTGCGCACAATCTGCGATCGGAGTATCCATCGAAAAGATACCCGCGGGTTAGGCGCCGCCAAACTGACCAAGAAGATCGGGGATGTCCTCGACGATAGAAGCGCTGAAGTTATTATCGAACTTATCGGCGGCTTGCATCCGGCCAAGGAAATCGTGACAACGGCGTTGCGCCGCGGCAAGCACGTGGTCACGGCCAATAAAGTTTTGATCGCCCATTATGGCAAGGAATTATTTCAGTTAGCCAAAAAGCAAAACCGGCAGTTGTATTTTGAGGCATCGGTCGGTGCCGGGGTCCCGATCATCAAAACGATCACCGAAGGCATGGTGGGCAACACCTATAATCGTATTTACGGGATCATCAACGGGACGTGCAATTTTATCCTCACCGAGATGACCAAGAACAAGCTCTCGTTTACCAAAGCCCTGAAGCTGGCCCAGGGAAAAGGTTTCGCGGAAAGCAACCCGACGCTGGATATCAACGGGATGGACTCCACCCACAAGCTGGCGATTTTGGCGTATCTGGCTTTTGGAAAGTTCGTGAAGGTCAGTGACATTTACACCGAAGGGATCACGCATATTTCGCACGATGATATTGCTTATGCCGAGAGTTTGAACCTGACCATTAAACTTTTGGCGATCGCCAAGCGTTATGAGAACATCGTGGAAGCCCGCGTGCATCCCACGCTTATCCCGAAAGTCCATCCGCTGGCCTCGATCAGCGGTATTTATAATGCGTTTTATCTAAACGCCAACCCCCTGGGAGACGTGCTTCTCTCCGGTGAGGGGGCGGGACAGATGGCGGCCGCTTCAGGTGTCGTGAGCGATCTTTTGAACCTGGCGTCCCGAGGGGCGGACGCGAATTTGCTCTGTAATCTCTATAGCGAGGCGCCCAATTTCCGGATCCGCAAGATCGATCAGATCAAGACCCGGTTCTATATCCGGTTTATGGCGACCGACAAACCCGGGGTGCTGGGCAAGATCACCAGCGTTCTGGGCCGCTACGGGATCGGCTTGAATTCCGTCACCCAGCCGGCGCACACCGCGGCGTGGGCTGTGCCGGTTGTCATGTTGACGGATTATACGCTGGAGAAGAATTTGCGCCTGGCCCTCAAGAAAATCTGGGAACTTCCGATCGTCAAAAGCAAACCTGTTGCCATCCGCATGGAGAAATTGTGGTGAGCTGGAAAGGCGTCATTGAAGAGTACCGGGATTTTCTGCCCGTTACCCCCCAAACCCCTGTCGTTACACTCCTGGAGGGAAATACTCCCCTTGTCCCTTCCCGTGACTTATCCGAAGAAACCGGTCTGGAAGTTTATTTAAAATACGAAGGACTGAATCCTACAGGGTCGTTTAAAGACCGCGGGATGACGATGGCGATCTCTAAAGCCAAAGAGAAGGGCTGTCGAATCGTCATGTGCGCCTCGACGGGAAACACCTCGGCCTCGGCCGCCGCCTATTCAGCGCGAAGCGGTATGCGTTGCGTGGTCTTGATCCCCGAAGGCAATATCGCCCTGGGCAAGCTTGCCCAGGCCATGATCCATCAGGCCAAGGTCATCGCGGTCAAAGGGAATTTTGACGAAGCCTTAACCCTGGTACGGGAAATCACAGAGAAATATCCCGTTGAACTGGTCAATTCGATCAATCCATTTCGCATTGAAGGACAGAAATCAGCGGCCTTCGAAATTTGCGACGTGCTTGAAAATGCGCCCGAGTTTCACGCGATCCCGGTCGGTAACGCTGGCAATATCACGGCCTACTGGAAAGGTTACGGGGAATATAAAAAAGCTGGAAAATCAAAACAGCTGCCAAAGATGCTGGGATTTCAGGCCGCGGGCGCGGCGCCTATTGTCTTGAAGAAAATCGTCGAACATCCGCAGACGATTGCGACCGCTATCAAGATCGGCAATCCGGCCAGTTGGAAAAGCGCCGAGGCCGCCCGGGATGAATCGGGAGGGCTGATCGATTCCGTGACTGACGCGGAAATCCTTGAGGCGTATAAACGTTTGGCTTCACAAAGCGGGGTTTTCGCTGAACCGGCTTCAGCTGCTTCGGTGGCCGGCATGCTCAAATTGCATAAGGCCGGATATTTTGAGAAGCATAAAGGTGCCCGCATCGTATGCACTCTGACAGGCCGCGGTCTTAAAGACCCGGATATCGCCATCAAAAATGTTCAGCCGCCGGTTTCCTTAAAGCCGGAGGTCAAGGCCATTTTAAAAGAGATCGGGCTTTAAGGACCGGCCGCTGTGGGATATTCCCTCAAGAATAAGAAAATCCTCATCACTTGCGGGCCAACGTGGGTCCCCATCGACGCGGTGCGCGTGGTGAGCAATGTTTCCAGCGGCGCATTGGGCCAACGCATCGCGCTCGATTGCGCGCGCTCCGGCGCGAAGGTGACCCTGCTGGAAGGCCCCGTGACCGTGCCGCTTTCATCCCGGTCTATGCGAATTTTAAAGTTTCGTTTTTTTGGCGAGTTGCAGAAGCTGTTGCAACAGGAATTACGCAAGAATGTCGACGCGGTCATTCATGCCGCCGCGGTGGCTGATTATAAGTTGAAAAAACCCGTGCGGCATAAGCTTTCTTCAGAAAAAAAGACATTAAGACTGGAATTCGTTGCGACACCGAAATTGATCCGTACCATCAAACGGCTTAAGCCGACGGCATTCTTGGTGGGGTTCAAGTTTGAGCCGGTGATTTCACGTAAATTAGTTCACCAGAAAACCAGGGACCTTTTCCGTCAGGCGGATTGCGATGTCGTTGTGGCCAATCAGTTGACCGCGCGTGGATATAAAGGATTTATTGTGGACAAACACAACGCCATTGCGACAGGCGCGGCCGATCGCAGGCAAGTGTCAAAGACGCTGGTGCGCATTCTAAGTGAGCAATTATGAAATATATTGTTATCGTTCCTGATGGTATGGCGGATTATCCGATCGCACGTATAGGAAATAAAACCCCTTTGGAAACGGCCAAGACGCCTCACATGGATTTTTTGGCCCAGCAGGGGATGGTGGGTCTGGTGCAAACGATTCCCGAAGGGATGAATCCGGGGTCGGATATCGGCAATATGGCGATCCTGGGCTATGATCCTAAAGTCTGCCACACGGGCCGCGCGCCGCTGGAGGCGGCCAATCAGAATATTATCCTCGCGGATGATGAGGTGGCGTTTCGCTGTAATCTGGTCACGGTTGCCGACCATAAAATGCTCGATTACAGCGCTGGGCATATCTCCACGAAAGAGGCGACGATTTTGATCGAGGCGCTTAATCGCGAAATTGTTCAGGAAGGTATTAAATTTTACCCGGGGAAAAGCTATCGTCATCTTTTGATCCTGAAAGGAAATAGGGTTAAGGACTATATGCAGGTCAAAACCCATCCGCCCCACGATATCATCGAGCAGGATATCCGCAACTTCCTTCCCGGCAAAGCGCCCGCGGCGGAGATGCTTTTAATGTTGATGGAAAAATCCAAAACCATCTTTGAGGGGCATTCCGTCAACCAGGTGCGCGCTGACTTGAAAGAACACCCGGCCACCATGATCTGGCTGTGGGGTCAGGGGGTGCGCCCCAATCTGTCGTCTTTTGAGCAGAAATTCGGCGTGCG
>MHGM01000049.1:5059-5809 GCA_001805565.1 Omnitrophica WOR_2 bacterium RIFCSPHIGHO2_01_FULL_52_10 | reverse complement strand
TTCGTTGATGACGCTATCGTCCGGATGTGCCAGGAGCAGAACCTAAATCTCGACAAGGAATTGCGCGCGGCCGTCATCCGTGATCTGGTCAGCGCGCTCATCAGCATGGGGCCGTTGCGTCCATTAATGGAAGATAAATCGATATCGGAAATCATGATCAACGGGCCAAAACAGATCTACCTTCAGCGCAACGGCCGCATTTCATTGTCCGACATCAAATTCGACAACAATGCGCAGTTGGTGCACACCATCCAGAAAATTCTTGCCGCCTCGGGTTCCAATAAACGGGTCGATGAATCGTCCCCTTACGTTGACTTTATGCTCAAGGACGGCTCCCGCGTCAACGTTATCTTGCCGCCCTGTTCGCTCATCGGACCAGTTATGACGGTACGAAAGTTCAATGACGCCATCGGGACGGTGGACGACCTTCTGAATCTCAAGATGATCGACAAAAATATCGCAACACTTTTGATCGCCGCCATGAAGGCGAAGTTCAACGTTATTTTCTGCGGGGCGACCGGGTCCGGTAAAACGACCATGCTGAACGTATTTTCCCGCCACATCCCCAAAGAAGAACGCATTGTCACCATCGAAGATACCCCGGAGTTGCGCCTGCTTCAGGATCATGTGGTTACGCTGGTTTCCAAACCCGTCAACATCGAAGGCCGCGGGGAAATTACCCTGCGGGAGCTGTTTATCAATTCACTGCGCATGCGTCCGGACCGGATCATCATCGGCGAGGTGCGCGGG
>MHGM01000049.1:0-4993 GCA_001805565.1 Omnitrophica WOR_2 bacterium RIFCSPHIGHO2_01_FULL_52_10 | reverse complement strand
GCCGAAACGCCGGAAGATTGCTTTAACCGGATGGTCATGATGATGCTCATGGCGGGAATCCGTTTAAGTACTGATCAGATCCAGAAACAGGTGGCGCGTGCCATCGACATCGTCGTCCACGTTGAGCTTTTTCTGGACGGGCGTCGCCGCGTGACCGCGGTGACCGACCTGGTCTATGATGAAAAGAACCAACGACCGATATTGCATGATGTATTACGTTTTGAGCAAAAAGGCATGACGGAAAAAGGCGAGGTCATTGGCGAATGGGTCATGGACCGTCGCCAGCCGTCGTTTTATAACAAGTTTAAAAAAAGAATGGTGACATTGCCGCCGGGATTCTTCGATGAATCTTTGCCGGCCCTTAAGGATTCTTAATATGTTGTGGTCAAGATATTTTCTTCCCACATTGAAAGAAACGCCGATCGGGGTGGAGGCGATGAGCCATCAATACCTTTTGCGCGCCGGATTGGTGCATATGCTGACCTCGGGGGTCTATTCCTATCTGCCATTGGGATTAAAAGTCTTGCGCCGGATCGAACATATTATCCGGGAGGAAATGAACCGCGCCGGTGCTGTCGAACTATTTTTGCCGTGTTTGCAACCCATCGAACTCTGGAAACAAACCGGCCGCGACGAAGTCCTTAAAGATGTCCTGATCAGGTTTACCGACAATCGGGGGCGCGCGATGTGCCTGGGGCCTACCCATGAAGAGGTCATCACGGATCTGGTCAAAAATTACGTTCAATCGTACCGGCAGCTACCAGTCGTCCTTTACCAAATTCAAACGAAATTCCGGGACGAGTTGCGCACGCGCTTCGGCATCGTACGGGCCTGCGAATTCATCATGAAGGACGCGTATAGTTTTGACCGCGATCCGGAAGGGCTGAAGAAGAATTACCGGCTGATGTATGAAGCGTATCAGAATATTTTTCGGCGATGCGGGCTGGATGCCGTGATCATCGAGGCGGATTCCGGGGCCATGGGCGGAGACACGTCCCATGAATTTCTGGTGACCGCGCCGATCGGCGAGGACACGATCTTGCGTTGTCCTTCATGCCAGAGCTGTTGTTCCGTTTCCGGCGATCGTGGTGAAGGCGCAAAGTGTTCCAAGTGCCGCCAGGGCGTTCTCAAAGGTGAAGTCGCTATCGAGCTTGGACATATTTTTCAATTAGGAACGAAATACAGCCAGGCGCAACACGCGCAATTTTTGGATGAAGACGGCAAGCAAAAACCGATGATTATGGGCTGTTACGGCATTGGTGTCAGCCGCGTGATCGCGGCCATTATCGAAAAGCATCATGACGAGCGCGGGATCCGCTGGCCGCATGAGGTCGCGCCCTTTGACGTTACCATCGTGCCGCTTCCAGCGGGAACTGAAGCGGCGGAAATCATGGATCTGGCGAACCGTTACTACAAGGATTTGACGACGGCCGGGTATGATATTCTTCTGGATGACCGGCCGGAAACCGCGGGTGTCAAATTTAACGACGCGGACCTTATCGGTATTCCGGTACGGATCATTATCGGCAAGCGTAATCTGGCTGATGGTAAAGTCGAGATCAAGGACCGCCGGACAAACGAGGCGTTACTTGTGGATAAAAACACGCTGCCCCGGAAATTATCCGAAATCCTTAAGGGAACCTCATGTCTGAAGAATTGACACGGCAACTCCAGGAGCTTATAATGCCTTCCATTGTTCGCGCCGGGGTTGACCTCGTCGAATTGACCCTCAAACGCCAGGGGAGAACACAGGTTGTTGAAGTTTTGGTGGATAAAGACGCCGGCGGGATCACGATCGGCGAATGTTCGGCCATCAATCGTGAAATTTTCAGGCAATGTGACGAGGCGCGGATATTGGGAGAAGATTTTCAAGTGGCAGTGTCCTCTCCGGGGCTGGACCGGCCGTTACGTAGCGCAAAAGATTTCTCCCGAAAGATGGGGCAGTCGATCCGGGTCCATCTGCGCGCGCCGGTCAAGGAGCGGTTGGAATACTCCGGCACTATCGAAGTTGTGAAGGATAACCGGGTGGTGGTGGACACACCTCAGGGATTGATGGAATTAGCCATTGATAACATCCAAAAAGCAGTTCAGGAAATATAACGAAAGAAGGGAATCGGAATGGAAAGTACTGAATTATTGACGATACTCGAGCAACTGGAACGGGATAAAGGCATCGACAAGAAAATCTTGATCGAGGCTGTTGAATCCGCCGTTGCCACGGCCGCGAAAAAGTTGTGGACGGTCGACAAAAATGAGGAGGTCCGCGCCGTGCTGGATACGAAAACCGGACGGATCACCGCTTACGCGGGAAGCCAGGAAATTCGTTCCAGCGAATTTGGCCGCATCGCCGCGCAAACCGCGAAACAGGTCGTCATCCAGAAGATCCGCGAAGCCGAAAAAGATGTCGTCTTTAACGAATACCAGGTGCGTATCGGCGAGATCATCGCCGGAGGCATCTACCGCTTTGAGCGGGGGAATATTATCGTTGACTTGGGGAAAACCGAAGCGTATATCCCTAAAAAAGAACAATCGCCCAAAGAAGAATTCCGCCAGGGAGACCGCATCCGGGCCTATGTGCTGGACGTCAAGCGAGACAGCAAGGGTCCCCAGATCCTCTTGTCCCGGGCTAGTCCGAATTTCGTTCGGAAACTTTTTCAGCTGGAAGTCCCGGAGATCTACGAGGGGATCGTTGAGATCAAATCGATCGCCCGTGACGTGGGGGAACGCACCAAGATCGCCGTTTACTCCAAGGACGAAAAGGTCGATTGCGTCGGCGCGTGTGTCGGGATGCGTGGCTCACGCGTCAAGAACATCGTCTCCGAATTGCAAGGCGAGAAGATCGATATCGTCCGTTATTCCTCGGACATCAAGGAATATATCCAGGCGGCTCTCTCGCCCGCGGAGATATCGCAGATCCAGTTGAATTATGATGGAAAGAAGGCAAATATTATCGTCGCGGACGATCAGTTGTCGCTGGCCATCGGCAAGCATGGACAAAACGTCCGTCTGGCAAGCCAGTTGGTCAGCTGGGAATTGGATCTCTTTTCGTTTGATCAATGGAAACAATTGCAGGAACAAGCTGGCGCAGAAGAATCCGTAAACGAAAAAGAGGAAAAAGGGGACGCGGCGGCCGATCAGTCCCAAAATCGTGACCTGACCGCCCTGGCCGGGGTTGGGGAAAAAACCGTGACGCAACTTAAAAGCGCCGGGTTTGATTCATTGGAAAAAATTGCCGCGACGGACATCGAAACGTTAACAAAGATCAAAGGCCTCGGCGAAGTCAAAGCCAAAAAAATCATCAAGGACGCCAAGTCGCTGCTGGGTTCCGCAAATGAAGAAAAGGAATAGGCATTTATGAAGGTATCGGAATTAGCCAAAGACCTGAATACGACCAGCGACAAAGTCCTGACGACTTTAAAATCTTTCAGGCTGAAGGCCAGGGATGGCGATCAGGAGTTAAGTGTCGCTGTTGCCTCGGTCGTCCGCAGCGAATTAGGAAAAACAAAGAAAGCATCCGCCAAGGCCGAGGGAAAACCGGCAGCAAAAGAGTCCGGGAAGGCCGTTAAACCAGCCAAGAAAGAGGCGAAAGTCAAGCCCAAGGTTACAAAAGAAGCCGGGAAAGAAGCCAAAAGAGAGGCTAAGAAAGAAGTAAAAGAGGTCATGGTCCCGCACGTCCCAAAACCTGTTGAAAAAAAAGCGGAGGCGCCATCCCCCCAAACGCCGGTCATTGAGACTCCAGCCGCAAAACGGCCGTTTATCAAGCCCAAAATTACCATCAGCCGAGAGCCGATGGTCGCGCTCAAGCCTCTGGTCCGGAAAAAACGAAAAACGGGTGGTTTCGAACAAAGAGCTTTTCCAGCAGCCCGCGAACTGACAGCCCCCGGTGGCGTTCCGGAAATCCCGGCGGGGGTCAGCGGACAACAAGGGACGGCTACGATTACCGAAACTACACCAGCCGAAGCGAAACAGCTCGTTGATCTTGAGGTGCGTGTTCCTATCAGCGTTAAGGATTTTGGAACAAAAGTCCAGCAAAAGCCGAGCGTTATCCTCAAATCGCTCATGCAATTGGGGATCTTGGCGCATATCAACCAGAGCATGGATGCGGCGGTGGTCAGTAAACTTGCCCGCGAGTTTGGATATAATGTCATCAAGATCAAAACACAAGAAGAGCAACTTATTGAAACCCATCAGAAGGAAGACGAGAACCCCGAGCTTTTGAAACCCCGCGCGCCGGTCATCACGTTTATGGGACACGTCGATCATGGGAAAACCTCATTGCTTGATCGTATCCGCAAATCAAAAGTCACCGACACCGAGCATGGCGGGATCACCCAGCATATCGGAGCGTATTCGGTCCAGCTTCCCAAAGGACGGATCACATTTCTGGACACACCCGGCCATGAAGCCTTTACGGCGATGCGCGCGCGCGGCGCGCATATCACGGATATCGTTGTCTTGGTCGTTGCCGCGGATGAGGGGATCATGCCCCAGACGGAAGAAGCCATTGATCATGCGCGCGCAGCGAATGTCCCCATTGTTGTCGCTTTGAATAAAATCGACCGCAAGAACGCGGATCCGGACCGTGTCAAAAAGCAATTGTCCGAGCATAACCTTGCCCCGGAAGATTGGGGCGGAAAGACGGTTGTCGTGGGCGTTTCCGCCATGACCGGCGAGGGCGTGGATAATTTGCTGGAATTGATTCTTCTGGAAGCTGAATTGCTCGAATTAAAAGCCAATGCGGATAAAAAAGCATCGGGAATCGTCGTGGACGCGCACATGAGCCCGGGCAAGGGTTCGGTCACAACGCTCATCGTCCAAAGCGGGACCCTGCGCGAAGGGGACAATATTGTTGTGGGCCCCTTTTATGGGCGGGTGCGTGCATTGATCGACGACCGTGGCCGGACGATCAAGGAAGCCGGACCGTCCATGCCTGTTGAGGTTTTAGGTCCGTCCAATGTACCCGAAGCGGGAGAATTATTTTACGTTTTTGAGG
>MHGM01000048.1:5406-9144 GCA_001805565.1 Omnitrophica WOR_2 bacterium RIFCSPHIGHO2_01_FULL_52_10 | reverse complement strand
TGCTGCATCTTCAGGACGCTTCCGGACCGGACAGCCTCCAGCCCCATGCCGTTTAGGGCGGCGGTAGCGATCTGCGCGGCAAGGATCTTCATTTTAAAACTGATGTTGGCAATCACAACCAAAGGAACGGGAATCATGAACATGAGAAAGCAGACGGGAAATACGATTTTTCGGAGAACCTTTGAGCCGTATAAAAATAAGATCAAGCCGCTAAGAACGATCAACATGGAAAACCCGGAGGTAAAATAAATGCGGAACAGCGAGCTACCCAGATGAATGATCAAGCCGATGATGATGAGCGGCATCCCCCATGAGGAGCGTTTGGGGCGGATCGCCGCCAGCTCAGCGCGCATTCGCCAGATCAAAAAACCTGTGACAAACGGAATCAGAATACCGTGGCTGTAATAGGAATCCCGGGCGAACCACCGGTCCCACATCCAGAGAGAGGTCGGGATGTAGGTGAGGATAAACATCCCTGCGAGGAGAAGTTCGATAGTGTGGGATTTAAGTGAATTTTTCATGCTCTTTTTTTATCCCCCCTTGGCTTTTTCCCACGTGGCTTCCTGTTTTGAACTAAAAAAACGTAATGTTCCTGCCAGCGCTGAAAAGTTCAGCAAACAAAAAACATACGGTATGTAACAGATTTTAGATATGAGGTTAAACATACCATGCTTTTGGTATCTTGACAAGGCCCCTGTAACGGCCATCCCGTAAAAGACAATTTGCAGATAAAACATGATTTGGTATAACGGTTCGCCGGTTAAGAGCAGATTCAGGATAAATAGCAGAACTAAAAATAACGGTATCAGCACCCGCAATAACTTGTGTGAAAATAATTGGATGGCAACCGGGCTGCGCAACGGGTTGAACAGGTCAGGGAAAAGCCCGAAAATTTGATAGTTCCCGAACAGTGTGCGGGTCTTGCGGCGGTGCTCTTCGCGCGGGCTGTCCGCCGCCTGATCATAGGCCTTGGCGGATTCATCCAGGATCGCCCGGTATCCTTTGCGGATGATCTGTAAAGGGACAAACATGTCATCGAGAACGATCCGGGCCGGGATCGGGACGAACAACTCCCGGCGGATGGCGTAAATGGCTCCGGTGGCGCCGAGCATGGAATGAAGACGGCTTTCGTGCTTGCGGATGAATTTTTCGTAATTCCAGTACAGGCTTACACCTTTGGCCGTAGCCCCCTCTTCTTTCTTTTCTTTAAAAATAAGTTCGCCGCTCACGCAGCCCACGTGATGATCGGCGAGATTGGCCACGAGTTCCCGGATGGCGTTGGGAGCGAACGTTTGCCGCGCGTCGCAAAAAACGATCGTTTCATTTCTCGCCGCCTGGACAAGCTCGTTGAGCGTCGCCATTTTTCCCTGGCGCCGCGGTCGTTCGAGCAAATGGATCCGTGGATCGTTGAAGCCGCGGATGATCTGGGTCGTTTTGTCGGTGGAACCGTCCGAGCCGACGAGGATCTCCATTTTTTCTTTGGGATAATCCAGGGACAAGAGGTTCCGGAGTTTTTCTTTTATAACATCTTCTTCGTTCCAGACCGAGAGGATGACTGAAATTTTTGGTTCATAACTCCCCTTTTGGACAGGGTCGGGCCACAACCGCGCCATGAGCCACAACAGCAGTGGATAGCCGAAGTAGCAGTAGATCGTGAGTGATATGAGGAGCCAGAACGCGGGGATCATAATTGATGAGAATTTTCTTAAACCAGCTTGATCACCAAGTTTTTATCGAGAACATCAGCGATGCGTTTTAGTGTGTCAATTGTAATATTTCCCCGCCCTGTCTCCAGTTTGGATACGTATTGTTGAATAACTCCTAATTTTTGGGCCATGTCTCTTTGAGTGTATCTCCGCTTAAGACGCATTCCTCTGATTTGCCGGGCGATCTCTATGTGTTGAGATGAATTTTTAAGCATTTTTGCATACACCGATTGCCAGAAGGCGACTCGATGCTTGGCCCAAGCGTCTTTTTGGATTCTTTTCTTAAGAACCGGCCATTCGCGGCGGAAAATTTTTGGGTCGATGATTTCAAGGGCGATATCAGGATCGCTGGTTCGGGATAACAGTTTTTCGGCATAAATATAAAATCGGGGATTTGATGGATTTTTTAATATCCGTTTTACTTGTTTTTTCGTCAAACGTGTATCCCATAACCAGTTGATTTTCATTTCATCATCCTTCCCTCAGCTTGGCAGAGATCTGATTTAAAATTTGCTTGTCCAGACGGCTTAAGACTTTCCTGACGTTGACTCCCGGAATCATATCCGCAAGCTCCAGCTTTAACTCTGTACGATCAAATGTCTTGTACCAGGTATCAAGCAATTCAATTTGATCATAAGCAAAATACTCAAAGACGAAGTCGGACAGCGGCCTGAAATTTGATGACAGAAAATAAATGTCGAACAAGTCTTTCGCGGTTTGGCGCCCTGTCGGCACCAGGTGTCCTGTCAAGTTTTCCTTGGCGCCAGTTCCCGTAGCAGCCAATATCTTTCGAAAATAGATATCTTCGACAGAATGCATCCCTCCATGGATCTTTTTAATATTTTTGGTAAAGTCGCGGACAAAATCGATCTTTAGCACACAGCCATTTTTCAACTCCAGAAAATAGATCGTCATCGGCAATAGTTTAGGATCATCTTGTCTGGATCCCAAAGAGAACCGAAATCCAGTTTCCTCTGAGATAAAATTCATGATTTTTCCAGGATCGCGATCCGTATACTTTTGACTAAAGAAATCCAAGTCCTCCGAAAATCGGTGACGGAAATAAAATGCCAACGCAGTCCCTCCAGTCAGATAAAAGTGCCTGAACTTTTTCGTAACCAGATCTGTGATTCTCCGTTGCTCTTTTTGAATATATGCTATTTTTTGTTTCATGCGTTTATCCTGCAATAAGTATACTACTTATGAGTAGTGCTGTCAATTTTGATTAATTTTAACGAACTTATTTTATTTTGAGCATCATCCGCCGGACCCAGTCGTACGCGCCTCCGCCCAGGATTTTTTTTACGCCATTTTTGCAAGACACGAGAATTTTTTCCCTGATGGGCGCGCTTCCCTGCATGGCTTGGGCGAAGCGGTCGATGGTCCAGCTCGACTTGACGGCCACGCGGCTGAAACAGTCCGCTCCAGCGCCATCCAGTTTTTCCGATACAAAAATATACCGGTATCCCGCCTCGCGGGCCATCCGGATGATTTTGTCGTCGCAGAATCCGCGCGGGATCGAAATGCTTTCAATGGATAGTCCAAGGTTACGTTCCAGATATTTTCTGGAGGCGGAGAGTTCTTCCCGGATCTGCGGGTCCAGCAAATTGGTGAGGATCTCATGGCTGAAGCCGTGGGAACCGATGATCATCCCCTCGGCGTTGAGCCGACGGATCTGTTCCCAACCCATGTACCCATCTTTGCCGATACGTTTGGCGATCAGGAAAAAATGGCCGGTAAAACCGAATTCCTTGAGCAAGGGCAGCGCGGCGGTGCAGTTGTTCATTTCGCCGTCATCGAACGTCAAAAGCATCTCTCTTGTGCTGAACGCATCAAGGTTCTTGCGGATGGTAACGGTCCGGTAAAGATTTTTTTTGAGCCATTCCAGTTGGGCGCGGAAATTCTCCGCCGTGACGTCATAGAGATCGGCGCCAGTTTCTCGCTCCCGCGGCACCGGCGTCTGCGGCGTAACGATCCCGTGGTACATGAGGACTATGGGTTGAGTGATCATCTGTATTTTTCCAGTAGTTTA
>MHGM01000048.1:4467-5243 GCA_001805565.1 Omnitrophica WOR_2 bacterium RIFCSPHIGHO2_01_FULL_52_10 | reverse complement strand
AGCAAAAGGTGTCAAGCCGGTCTCCCTGCGGCAGATTTTTATTTACCCGGGCGCGGCTTTCCGTGATCTCTTCGCGCTGGGTTTGGTAGCTGAATTTAGGAAGATGCGGGTGGGATACCGTGTGGGCGCCAAACGTGATCTTACGGGCGTACATTTCGGCGACTTCCGCCCAGTCAAGCATGTCGCGTCCCGGGATGGCCGCGTAGCGGTTGAATTTTTGGCCGGTACCGATGAGCCCGGTCGTCAAAAAAATGGCGGCCGGAAACCCGAATTTTTTCAAGACCGGGAACGCGTTGAGGTGATTGTCCCGGTATCCGTCATCGAAGGTGATGATGACCTTTGTTTTTGGCTCTTGCCCGAATATCGCCGGATGCCCGGTCTCAAATTCTCGCAGACTAATCACCTGACAGACATTCGGGTGCCGGTATAAAAAGCGCATTTGCTCCGCGAAGGCTTTGGTGCGCGTGACGAGATTATGCGCCGGCAGAGTATCGTTGATACGGTGGTACATCAGAATGACCACTCCCTCGGGAGAGTCGTATAGTCCCGTTAAATTTCTTACTTTTCTGAAGATTTTCTTAATAAAAATCATTTTCTTTCTGGAATTTTCTCTCCAGTTTGTTCCTCTAAAACAGTCAAACTGGACTTGAGAATATACAACGACTGTAATTTTATCTTTTCGGTCTGATGGCCGGGACTTTTCCGGTCTGTTTTCTCCAACTCCTTGATCTGTCTATTAATTCGACCCAGCCGCTCTTTTAACTCTTTCGGTGTTT
>MHGM01000048.1:3426-4455 GCA_001805565.1 Omnitrophica WOR_2 bacterium RIFCSPHIGHO2_01_FULL_52_10 | reverse complement strand
CCATATGCCTTGCGGCATTTGAATGGAGCAAGGCCTTTTTCATATTAACATCCCATATGTCAACATCCCATTGTACCTGACTTAAACGCAAATCCCCGTCCGTGAAGACCTGGATATTGTATCGCGCCGGATCCTCGGAGATCAAAGTATTATTTTGGGGCTCTTGCAAAAGGGTCTTGGCAGGCTTCCGGGGAATGGCGGCAACATCTTCACGCTTTTCTTTAAATATGCCAGGGTCACTTACGTATGAATTGATCAGCGTATTCGTCAGCCCAATGGAAAAGATAAAAAGGATGACGAGTGTAATTGTGAGACTTAAAACGTGTTGTTTGTTCTGCATAGAATGTCAGATAGCCTTCCAGGCATCAGGCCTGGCGACATACCCCGAAGTGCCGCCGCCGACCAACCCTTCAAACCCCGCGGGGACGATTTCATCCATTGTTGTGTCGGCATAATTAAATGTTTTTGTCGACCAAATTTCGCCAAGGGCAACGCCGCCGTTGGCGATGACACTGCCGTTAGTGACCGTCGTATCGTAAATGTTTTCAAAGCGGGCGATGCCATGGGTATAGATCACTCCGTTATGGCTGGCCGGGAAAGCGGCCGTTTCCCAATATCCTGTCCAGGAAATAATATTAAGCTGTGAATCGGGTGCCGCGAAGCCCGTTTGATTATGGACAACGGTTCCCGTTGAAATAACGGTCATTTTTTGGTCCTTCTTCAACCCTTCCCCAAAAAGAATGACAACGTTCCCATTGCCCTCTTCTCCCTCGACATAAATTATCTTTTTCCCTTCAAGAGAGCTATTGGGGGCGATCAGGTAGGTCCCATTCCCCTTGATGTAGAGGACCTCTTCGGAAGGGTAGCTTTTTAAGATGTCACGGTTAACCTGCACAAAATCGGCGAATTCATCCGCAATGCCGTTATGGTTGGCATCGGGGTAGGTCAACGAAACAAGACTTGCGGCGACTTTTTCATTTTTGTCTTCTATGAACACCCTTGAATGCTCACCGCGATCGATTGTTTTTC
>MHGM01000048.1:0-3220 GCA_001805565.1 Omnitrophica WOR_2 bacterium RIFCSPHIGHO2_01_FULL_52_10 | reverse complement strand
TTTTGTCACATGAACCATGCTGTTCTCATCATGCATGGTGTACGAACCCGTTTGGTCCAGCATCCGCGGGTCTTTTATAAATATATTTATGCCGGCTTCAGCAAGCCAAAAGGCGGCCGTTGAAAAGTAATGCCGGCGGGCATAGTTGTGTTCGTTAATATTAAAACTCGCGATACCCGCGGAGAGCGTGAGCAGGACGAACAAAACGATATAAGCCAATATCAGCACAGCCCCTTTATTGTTTAGCTTTTTCATTCCGTTCCTTTTGGGGTTTAAACCGGCTGGTCCTGGCTCTTAAGGCCACCTGTTCCTTCAGGGTTAGATCCATGGGTTGCCCTATCCCTGGCTTGGATGTCGCGCTAATATCAATAAAAATTAAATCCCGCGTTATGACATAATTAACGGAAGAAATATTGTTGGCTATGACTCTCGCTCCCAGATCATCCTGCCGGACCAGTTTGTTCGCGTCCTCTCCGCTGCTGTTCCAAAGATAGGAAATCTGTCCCGCGGAAGGCTTTAAGAAATTAAGCCGCACGCCGGGAGGAGCCTCCTCTTTAACGATCAATGCCCCCCTGGCCTCACGCAGTTCATTGGTCAAGACGAGCATTGCCATGCGGATTTGCTGTCTTACCATAATGCTGTCGACATAATAGCGCCACGCTCTTTCACCCACAATAAAGGTCGCGTAGATGCCGGCCAGAATGGAAACTGACAACAACGTCGTCACCATGACCTCGACCAAACTAATGCCTTGCCGGGTATTTATTTTCATTTGGTTAATCTGGTCTTTAAAATAATTTGATTTGTCCTCAATTGTCTCTGCCAACTGACGGTTATTTGAATGTTTAAGGGATCGCTCTTTGGATCGGCAAAGGCAACGCCAAACGTTTCTTTCGGGAGCGCATTGAGGCCCTGGTCCTGGGCCCACCGGGGCCAATCCGTATTGACGATGTCGGCGAGGGAGTCGCGGGCTTGCATTTCTTCAAGCATATGTTCCGCGTTCGATGTTGCCACCGTCATATCCCAGGCGGCAGCAGCCGATAACATAGAGCCGGTATATAACATAAGGACCGCGGATATCCCAACTGACAAAATAAAGACCGCCAGGAGCAGTTCAATAAATGTAAAGCCCTTGTTTCGCAGTCGCTTTATCCTGTTCACAAGTCGTCCTCTTTCCAATTGATCGTTATCCGATTATAACAGATTATTTACGGCGGAAAAGGAATGATGGGACAATATCTTGAGCGGGGGCGGGCCTAGCCGCCTGAGAACCAGCGTAATATCTTTCTCCAAAGAGCATTGATCCATCCTGCAGTTTTGTCCAGCGGTGTTTCACCTTCTGTTTTGGTTAAATTCATATTTTCTTCAGGTTCGACGGTTGGTTCAGACGCGACCTCTGCTTGCGCCGCAATGTCATCCCGGGTTAGACTGATCGAGGTAGTATCTGTCAAATGCAAAGATGGTGTAATTAAAGCCGAGTCAGGCTTATTCGCTGCTGTAGGTTGAGAAACTGTTACTGGCGGCTCTCCCTTTATAGGCCGAGAAGCTGTTGTTGGGCCCACTCCTTTTGCAGATTGAGAAGGTTTTGCCTGGGGCGCTCCCTTTATTAAATTTGAAGACAATTCTCCCGGAAGTCCTGTTGACTTTACAGGTGACGGCGCGTTGAAAACATTTGTCGGCACGCCCGCTCCTCTTCCGGCACCTGTTAAACTCGTCCCACTTCCACTAGATCCACCGCTTGATTTCCCGCCGCCACCTCCACCTCCTCCGCCACCTCCACGACCACCCCTGCCAGATTTTCCTGTGCTGGCATTCTGAGATTCGCTACTATCACTGCTGGTTAAAGATTTTGGCGGAGAACTGCCTGGATCAACAGATTTAATTTTGACGTCTCCAGATCCTTCTGTTCTTGCGTTTTGAGACTCGCCATCACTAGTACTGGTCACAGACACTGGTTGAGAACTGCCTGGATCAACAGATGCGACCTTGGTATCAGTAGTTTCTGGAGAGATGTCTGTCGTAGAGCTGTTATCGCCAATAGACTCCGTCGTTGTCGGTAAAGTATGGCTATTATCTGGTTCGGGAGTCTGGACAGTTGGGGCCGGTGATGAATCGTCCTGCTTTTGTTCCTGTTGAGGCTGTGGCGTTGGTTGAGCTTTAGGCTCGATATTACAGCTATTGGCGTACCAGTAATAGCCCCGCCCTTCGCATTCATTCTTGGTCGAGCAATATTGAATACCGTCCGCGCATGTTGGAGCCGGCTGCGGTTGCGCGTTGCAAGTATTGTTGTACCAATAATACCCCTGATTTGTACATTGCGGTTTGTTTTTGCAATACTGTGCTCCATCCGAGCACGTCGGTATGGGCTGTGGCTGCGCGTTGCAGGTGTTGTTGTACCAGAAGTAATTTTGACCTTCGCAGGCAGTCTGGGTTGCGCAGTACTGGATACCATCAGCGCAGGTTTTGGGTTTTGGTTGCGCATTGCATGTATTGTTGTACCAGAAATAGCTTTGACCTTCGCAGGCAGTTTGGGTTGTGCAGTACTGAATACCGTCGGCACAAGTTTTTGGTTGCGGCAACGCGTTACACGTATTGTTGTACCAATAATGTCCGTTATTGGTACAATCCGTTTGGGTTGTGCAGTGCTGAATGCCATCGGTGCAAGTCTTTGGTTGTGGTTGCGTATTGCACGTATTGTTGTACCAGTAATACCCGTTGCTGGTACAATCCGTCTGGGTCAAGCAATACTGGATGCCGTCAACGCAAGTCTTTGGTTGTGGTTGCGTATTGCACGTATTGTTATGCCAATAATATCCTTGCCCCTCGCAATCCTGTTGGGTCGCGCAGTATTGGATATTGCTGGCACAGGTTTGCTGTTGCTGTAGCTGCGGAACGGAGCCGTAATCCAAAGCCCCAATATCCCATACGTTCCCCCGGTCGAATTTATTATAATCAAGGCTAGATTTTCCTGTTAACACCAGCGCCTTATCCCTGGCGGGGCTATTGTCGAGTAAATTAACATTAAATTGGTCCCCGTTATACCAGTGGGGATTCGGTTCGGCAAGTTTTGGATCTTGGCAATAAGAGTGAGCCTTGCCGTTACAATTGGTAGAGATGCTTTTTGTTCCCCAGATAACAGAGTAGTCGTCATTCATGGCAATCTGCCCACAAAGTCCATCCCCATTTCCTCCCTGACCCGCGGCATAGTATAGATCGGTCA
>MHGM01000047.1:841-5991 GCA_001805565.1 Omnitrophica WOR_2 bacterium RIFCSPHIGHO2_01_FULL_52_10 | reverse complement strand
GCTTTTTGGAGAATACTTACGTGCAGAACCACAAAGCCCTGCCGGCCTATTGCCAGGCGTTGAAGGAAGGCCGCTTGCCCGTTGAGCGCGGGATGGTTTTAAGCGAAGATGACATGATCCGCCAGTGGACGATTAATTCCCTGATGTGCCGTTTCGCGGTGGACAAACGCGCGTTCCAGCGGAAATTCGGTTTTGATTTCGATCAGTATTTTCATGAAGAACAAGAACATTTGCGCTGGTGCGCGGATAATGATCTGGTCCATCAGGACAGCGGCCGGATCGAGGTCCTGGAGCTGGGAAAGATCTTCATCCGCAACGTGTGCATGGGGTTCGATCATTACTTGAAGCAGGGCCTGCCTGCCGGCAGGCAGGGCGCGCAGCAGAAATTTTCGAGGACCGTGTAAAATAACCAAGATGCAAGAAACAAGATACAAATAAATCTCAAATTCCAACCACCAAACCACAAACAATAGACAATGCCGAATGACCAAAATCCCAAACCCCCATTCTTAAATACTGTTTTTTGATCATTGGAGTTTTGGGGTTGTATATTGTTTGTAATTTGGGATTTGTTTATTGGATGTTTTTTGGTTATTGTTTCTTGGTTATTGGAGTCTTATGAAAGAAAAAAGAATCAGCAAGCGTTCCGCCATTGAGCTGGCCGCGTCCTTCGGGATCGGCGAGGACCCGCGCCCGGAGCGCGAGGCGAAGATCAGCGATATTTCCGGAGGCGGATTTTGTTTTATTTCCGGGACCCGGCCTAAAGTCGGGACGACCTGTCAGGTCGCCGTGGACTTGGACGTGCGCGAACAGGTGGTCGTGAGCGTCGAGGTGGTCTGGGTCCAGAAGCTCAAGGATACGAAGAAGTATCGCGTTGGTGTCCGGTTGATCGAATCCGACGGCCCCGAGTTCGAGCGGTTTATGGAATTCTACAAGAAGCAAACATAAATAAATTCCAAATCCCAAACCACAAACAAATCACAATTACAAAAATAAATAATGACCAAAACCAGAAGTTTGTAAATTGTTCTTTTGGGTATTGTTTATTGTTTGTAATTTGTAATTTGTTTATTGGTCTTTGGTTAAGACCCAATGGACGAATCTTTACTTCTTCAGGCGTTTAAAGGCGTCAACACGCGAGTCCCCGTCTGGTTCATGCGCCAGGCCGGGCGCTATCTCCCCGAATATCAGGCCCTCAAGAAAAAACATTCCCTGCAGAAGATGTTCGACACCCCGGAACTGGCCGCGGAGATCACCTGCCTTCCTGTGGGTATCCTCGGTGTTGACGCCGCCATTTTGTTCGCCGATATCCTGACGCTGCCCGCGCAAATGGGCTTTAACATCCGCTTCGACGACCGTCATGGGCCGGTTATTGAGGACACGATCGCCACCGACCTGCACCACCGCGACGACATCCATGACGCGGACGATTTTTCCGGCCTGACGAAAACTATTCGTTTGGTCAATGAGCGGCTTAACGGCCGGGTCCCGTTGATTGGGTTTGCCGGATCGCCCTTCACGGTGCTGACGTATCTGGTCGAAGGCGGGTCATCGGTCAATTTTACCCGGGCGTTTCGTTTTATCAATGAACATCCCGTGCATTTTCAGGCGTGGATGGCATTGTTGACGCAAAACACGGTCCGTTACTTGACCGCGCAGAAAGAGGCGGGTATCAAGGCCTTTCAGCTTTTCGACAGCTGGGCGGGGATCTTGCGCCCGGCGGATTTTGCCCGCTGGGTATTGCCTTTCGCGCGCCGGATCTTCGCGGAGGTCGATTTGCCGTCGATCTATTTTGTACGCAATTGTGCGCATCTCTTGGCCTTGATGGATCAATCGGAAGCCGATTTTTTATCCGTCGACCACACCGTTGTCCTCGGACACCACTCCATCATCGAGAAAACCAAAAAAGGGGTCCAGGGCAACCTGTTTAACGGCCTTCTCTACGCGGACGACGCGACGCTGGCCAGGGAAGTGCATGACGTCCTGGTCGGCGGCGTCAAACACGGCCGTTACATCTTCAATCTAAGCCGCGGTGTTTTCCCTGATGTCAACCCGGATAAGCTCAAGTTCATTGTGGAACAGGTGCATGCGTTTGAAAAAAATTAATCGTATCCCGTATCTCGTATCCCGTATTTCGTTGGAAGGCGGAACGAGCGACGAGATGCGAGCGACGAGATACGAAGGTTATGTCTAAGACTATCATTATTATCGGCGGCGGCATCAGCGGCCTGGCAACGTTGCATTATTTGAAAAAGAAATACACCGTGCGTCCCGACGTCACGATACTCCTTCTGGAGCAAAGTTCCCGGCCCGGCGGGACGATCCAGTCAGTCGCTCGTGGCAACTATCTCTTCGAAACCGGCCCCAACGGATTTCTGGATTCCTCCTCCCGTAGGGAGCCTGTCGGCCAAAGGGAGCCTAACGGCAAACCGCGCACGCTGGAATTGGTCGCCGAGCTGGGTTTGGTCGGCGAGCTGGTCAAAGCCGGCCGCGATGTCCGGATCCGCTATCTCTGTTTAAATAATGTTTTGCATCCTTTCCCAATGAGCCCGGGCGGTTTTTTCGGCTTCCGCCCGATGCGCCTGCGCGAGAAGTTGCGTGTTTTTGCCGAACCGTTTGTGGCACGCGGCACGGATCCTGATGAGAGCGTTTACGGTTTCGGCGCGCGGCGCCTGGGTGAGAAATTTTCGCGGTTATTCCTGGACCCGATGGTCAGCGGCATCTACGGCGGCGACGCGCGCGAGACGGTCTTGAAAGCCGCCTTTGGCAGGGTCCATGAGCTGGAACAGCGGTACGGTTCATTGTTCAAGGCCATGATGAAACTGCGTAAAGGGGGAATGCCTAAAGGAACCTTGACCTCGTTTCATCGCGGGCAGGTGCAATTGACCGGCGCGCTGGCGCGCCGTTATCAAAATGATATCCGTTTCAACGAGGAGGTCAGAAGCGTCACGCGCCCCTCCGGGCGTTTTGCCGTCGTGACCGCTGCGGCGCGTCATGAAGCGGACGAAGTTTTCGTCTGCGCGCCGGCGTATCAGGCCGCGACTATAATTAAGGAAATGAGTTCTGCCCTGGCGCGCGAGCTGGAAAAAATCCGTTATTCACCGATGGCGGTCATCGGATTGGTTTTTCCGCGTAAAGCGTTTGAACGTTCCCCTGTGGGATTCGGATATTTGATCCCATCCAGCGAAGGAAAAGAAGTCCTGGGTGTTTTATTTGAAAGCAACATTTTTCCGGGCCGCTGCGGGAAAGAGGAGATTTTACTGCGGATCATGGTCGGCGGCGCGCGCCATCCGGATATTCTGTCGAGGTCCCGTGAGGAATTAATCGCCTTGGCATTAAGGGAAATCCGGACAACGCTCAAAACGGACGCTTCGCCTGTGGAGACATTTTTCGCCCAGTGGCCCAAAGCGATCCCGCAATACGACCGCGCATATGTCGAGGCCGAGCGCGGACTGGAAGAAGAATTAAGGAAATGGCCGGGGCTGTATCTCGTCGCCAACTATCTGCACGGCGTTTCGCTCAACGACTGCATCGAGAACGCCTGGCAGGCCGTCTTTGGCGAGCAGGATGTCCCCGCGCTCTCCCCCCAAAACCCCGAAAACCTGCTTTGACACATATCGCTTTCGGTGGTATACTTTAGTCAGAATTCAGAATAATTCTGAATTCTGACTGGTTATGAAGTTTCTACACAGGAGGTTTGCCATGGTAACGTTCGCGCCGAAGTCGGTCAAGCTCTGGGGAAGCGGCCAACTGACGATCCCCAAAGATATGCGGGAGGCCCTTCGTCTGGACAAGGAAACGAAGCTTAATGTTTTTGCCGTCGGCAGGTGCCTGGTGATGACGCCCAAGCCTTTGCTGCGCCGGCCTCTAGCCAGGAAGGTGCAAAAACAAATGCGCGACAAGAAGATCAGCTTGAATGACCTCCTTAAAGATTTGAAAAGCGAGCGCCGTCAATACGCAAAAGAGATCCATGGACGTTAAATCGTGGCGTGTCTTCCTGGATTCGAGCGTGCTGGTAGCCGGTGTTATCTCCCAGACCGGAGCTTCATCGGCCATCCTCGACCTGGGTGAAGCCGGAGAGATCATCATTGTCCTCAGCAAAGGTGTTCTGGTTGAAACCGACAGGGTCTTCGAGAAGAAATTCCCCGGGCTTGTCGGGGAATTCAGGGGATTTATCAAAAACCTCTCACCAATAGTGACCGCGGACCCCACGGCGCAAGAGATCCGCGAGGCCGAAAGCGTTATTGATAAAGATGACGCGCCTATTCTGGCCGCGGCCAAAAAAGTGAATATCCATTATCTGGTCAGCCTGGACACGCGGCATTTCCATGCTCCCAAGGCGCGCCAATATTTAAGAAACCCTATCGTCACGCCCGCGCAGTTTTTGGCGGAATTCCGTAATATTTTTGAAGAAGACAGGTGAAGGCGGTGACATTCTGATGAGGAGGCAAGGGCTCGTACTTCATCCGATCGGCAGGGTGTGCGGCAACGCGATCCAGATCCATAAACGCTGGGCAAAAGGGCTCGCGGGGATCGAGGGATTTTCCCACGTCATTGTTTTTTTCTGGCTGCATAAGGCCGGGAAGCCGCGGATGAGGATCCATCCCAGGGGTTTGAAGGAGCTGCCCAGGATCGGTTTTCTGGCGACGCGGACGCCGCACCGGCCCAACCCGGTCGGCATGACCGTGGTAAAGCTCCGCGGGCGGCGCGGCGCGCGGCTGCTGGTGGAAGGCCTGGATGCCTGGGACGGCACGCCGGTCCTCGACGTCAAGCCTTACACGAAAAAGGAATCCGTTAAAAAGTTCAAAATTCCGGCGTGGGTGCGCCGGCTGGACAGCCTTGAGAGCGATCCGTTGCGAAGATACGGGAGTTAGTGTCCCGCAAAAACGAACAAATGACGAGCAAATGACAAAGGACTTGTATTTCCTCCAGGATTGATTACAATACACGCCATACTTATGCGACTTCATTACGGTGTTTACATTTTTTTAGCGGTGGTCTTGTCAGGCGCCTTGGCCGGCAGTGGATGCGACCGGCGGTCAGGCAAGCGGACGTATCACGAAATTGTCCAGAGCGCCCCGCAGCCGCAGGCGCGTCCGATGATACCGGTGTCCGGCGAGCTGGACATGTCATCCATTCCCAACGACGAC
>MHGM01000047.1:0-691 GCA_001805565.1 Omnitrophica WOR_2 bacterium RIFCSPHIGHO2_01_FULL_52_10 | reverse complement strand
ATGATGGCCGTTAGGCTCCCTATGGGAGGCGCCGTGGACCCACAGACGCAGAAAATGCTTGAGGCTTCGGTGGCGCGGCCGCCGTTGTCGTGGGCCACGCCGGAAGGCTGGCAGGAGTCGCCGGGGAGCGGCATGCGCCTGGCGACCTTCAGATCGGCGGACACCGGGGACCCCGTGGAATGCGCGCTGATCTCGCTTGCCGGCGATGCCGGGGGGGTTGAGTCCAACGCGGCGCGCTGGATGCAGCAGGTCAACATCGCCGTGCCGGATGTGCCGGCCATGGAAAAATTCCTCGCCGCGCAAAAAAAGATCAAGACCCGGGACGGTTTTGACGCCACGATTCTCGATCTGACCCAATTGCAATCCCAAGACGACCTTGAAAGCCCGTCGATGGCGGCGACCATTATCACGCTGCCGGATATGACCGTGTTCGTGAAGATGACCGGCGCCCGCGGGGCGGTTCTCAAGAATCGGGATCAATTTGAAGCGTTGTGCGAATCTTTGAAGTTGAACTAGGTCGTATCTCGTATCTCGTATTTCGTATCTTGTCAAACATTCCTCGAGATACGAGCGACGAGATACGAGCGACGAGATACGAAAAAATGAATTCATTTCGCAAAAACCTGCAACGCAATCCCGCGATCAAGTTTTGTGCTTCATTGAAGATCACGCTGGCGTGTTTGATCCTGCT
>MHGM01000046.1:4986-5642 GCA_001805565.1 Omnitrophica WOR_2 bacterium RIFCSPHIGHO2_01_FULL_52_10 | reverse complement strand
TTAATGTCGTGGAGTCTTTCGGAGTGACCGTTGCCGGGCGCGCCAGCTCATTGATGGTCGATGCTCCAGCAGAAAGGGAAATGCGCGATACGCTGCGCAGTTATGGGGTCGGCGAAAAAGATTTCCTGGTCGTCCTTCATCCCGGGGGGAACTGGGACCTGAAGCGCTGGCCGGCGCGGCATTTCACGTTGCTTATTGAGCAATTGATGAAGGAGGGCCAGCGCAAAGTCGTCATTTCCGGTTCCCGTCAGGACATTACGCTGGCCGAGACAATTATTTCGCAGTTAACCCGCAAGCCCGTTGTGCTGGCCGGGAAGATCGGCTTAAAACAACTGCCGGCGCTTATGAAACGCGCCAATTGTGTTGTGTCGGCAGATTCGGGGCCGCTGCACATCGCCAGCAGCGTGGGAAGCCGTGTCGTTGGAATTTTCGGTCCGACGCGTCCCGAGATCACAGGGCCGCGCGGGGGCGGCCGGCCGGTCATTTTGCAGCACGATGTGGGGTGCAACCGCGGACCATGTTACTATCGGGAATGTCCCGATAATACCTGCATGCAGGCGGTTAGCGTAGACAAAGTCATCCATGCGATTCGACAGATCCAAAATCAATAAGATCCTGGTCATCTCTCTCAGCAACATCGGCGATGTTATTTTGAC
>MHGM01000046.1:4181-4842 GCA_001805565.1 Omnitrophica WOR_2 bacterium RIFCSPHIGHO2_01_FULL_52_10 | reverse complement strand
AACAATCCCCTGGGTCGCGGGTCTGGCCGCGGAACATTTTGATCTGGTGGTCGATTTGCGCAACACCGCCATCCCCTTTCTGATCTTTCCCCGCTCTCGTACGCCGTTAACGGTAAAAGCGGATAAAAACGGCGGCGTGCATATGAAATACAAGCATCTTCAGCGCCTGCGCTCTGTTTATCCGTATGAGGTCGAATCCGGGAAACGTTACGCGCTGGCGATTCCCGCGGAGGATGAAGCGCGCATCCGCGATCTGTTACGCGCGGCGTGGGGAGCGGATGATGCGTATATCGTTGCGGCACCGGGCGCGGCGAATGAAGCCAAGCGCTGGACACCCCGGGGATTTATCGAAGTTTGTCACCAACTGATAAAGCGTTACCAGTTAAAAGTTGTCCTTGTCGGTGATGCCGCCGACCATCAGGATGCCGAAGGTATGGTGGAAGTCCTGGGGACGGATGCGCTGAATTTATGCGGCCGGACAACCCTTGTCCAGTTGGCCGCGGTCGTTGAAAAGGCGGCTTTAGCCCTGGTCAATGACAGCGCGCCGATGCATTTAGCCAGTTATCTCGATGTGCCGGTCCTCGCGTTATTCGGCCCCAGCGATGCCCACAAATACGGCCCCTGGGGCAGGCAAGGGCATTATTTACAAAAGAACAAGGAT
>MHGM01000046.1:3587-4154 GCA_001805565.1 Omnitrophica WOR_2 bacterium RIFCSPHIGHO2_01_FULL_52_10 | reverse complement strand
TCTGCCCGGCATCATTGTATGGCCGCAATCACGGCCCAGGAAGTTCTCAACGCGTTTCAAGTGCTCCCGGGGCATGTCGTGTTTAACATCCCATGACCGATTTTCGTAATATTCTTATCGTGCGCACCGACCGGATTGGCGACGTGATTTTAACGACGCCCTCCATCAAGGTCCTGCGCCAGGCGTACCCTTCAGCACGTATTTCGATCCTGATCGCGCCGCTCACGAAAGAGCTTGTTGCGGGAAATCCCGATCTCGATGAGATCATCGTGGACGATCGCCGCGGCGTTCACCGGGGGATGATTGGTTTTTGGCGGCTCGTTTTGTCGTTGCGACGAAAGAAATACGATTTGGCGATTGTGTATCACACCAAAAAACGCACCAATTGTCTTTGCTGGGCGGCGGGGATCCCGCGACGGGCCGGGTACAAGAACGAAAAATTCGGCCTTTTGCTGACCGATCCAATCCCCGATCAACGCCATTGGGGGCGGCAACATGAGGCGCAATATTGTCTGGATGTGCTGCGGCATTTGGGTATTTCAGGAAATAAAATACTTGCTAAGTCGC
>MHGM01000046.1:0-3479 GCA_001805565.1 Omnitrophica WOR_2 bacterium RIFCSPHIGHO2_01_FULL_52_10 | reverse complement strand
CCATTCATCCAGGGGCCAGCGACCCGGCCAAGCGTTGGCCCCGGGAGCAGTTTGCCGAACTTATTGAACAGCTGGTCAAACGTTACCAAGCGAGGGTCATCCTTGTCGGTACGGCGCAAACAAGTGTTGTTGCCCGGCAGATTATCGCGCTCACAAAAATACCTGTTCTGGATCTGACCGGGAAGACGACCGTGGGGCAGCTGGCGGGACTGTTGAAGCGATGTAACCTGCTGGTTTCCAATGATTCTGGCCCGGTCCATATCGCCGCGGGCGTTAAAACGCCGTGTGTTGCCATCTTTACCCGCAACCAGCCGGGAATCAATCCGCAACGCTGGCAACCGCTTGGGGGAAAAAACAAAGTTGTGAGCGTTCCGCCTTCAGAATCCCGTTCTCAAGACGGATCTGAAAATTCGGAACCTGTTCCAACGCAGGCTGTTTTGGAAGCTGTTGACGCCCTGTTTAAACTGTGTTAGAATCCTTCGTTTCTTTTTTTGCACAGAATAAAAGGCGTCCTCATGATGACACAGCTTCAATCCATCATTTCGAAATTCCACCGCAAGAAGATCATGGTGATCGGGGACATCATCCTGGACCAGTATATCCAGGGCCATGTCTCCCGGTTATCCCCCGAAGCGCCGGTCCCGGTTGTCGTGCAGGAGAAGTCCTTCTACACCCCCGGGGGCGCCGCGAATGTGGCGCATAATTTATGCGGCCTGGCCGCCCAGGCTGTGCTGGTCGGACGGGTTGGTAATGATCCGGAGGGTAAAATCCTTTTACGGGAACTTCGCTCCAAGGGGATTGATATCCGGGGGATCGTGATCGACCCGACGCTGCCGACCATCTGCAAGACGAGGGTTATCGCGCAACATCAACAGGTGGTGCGGATCGACCGCGAGAAAACGGAAGATACCCCCAACAAACTCGTCCCGGAAAAGATCAGGAACTTTGTCCGGCAGACGCTGGAATCTTGCGACGCGGTCATCCTTTCCGATTACGGCAAGGGGTTGATCACGCCGCAACTGGTCAGCTTCGTGCGGGATCTGGCGCTGGCGAAAAAGAAAATTATTACCATTGACCCCAAAGTTGAGCATTTCAGCTATTATCGCAATGTCACCGCGATCACGCCGAATCTCAAAGAAACCGAAAATGCCATCCGCAACATCAAGATTACTTCGACCTTACCCGAAAAGTTGGAAATCCATTCTGACCGCTTGCTGGACAACGGACACATTGATTCAGCGGGAAAAGAATTGGTACGTTATTTAAACCTTGATTGCCTCTTGATCACCTTAGGCGAGCACGGCATGCGTTTATTCGAGAAACAAAAGGCCCCGGTCGTCATTAAAACGAAAGCGAAAGAAGTTTATGATGTTTCCGGTGCCGGAGATACGGTCATCGCCACGTTTACGTTAGGGTTAAGCGTCGGTGCGAAGAAAAAAGAGGCCGCGGATCTGGCGAATCTGGCCGCGGGGATTGTGGTGGGCAAGTTGGGCGCCGTCGCGGTGACAAAAGAGGAACTTTCCGGAGCAGCCAGGAGTCATTGAACAATGCAGGCAGTTGGTGTTATCCCGGCCCGCTGGGGCTCAACGCGGTTTGCAGGCAAGGTTTTGGCGCCGATCAACGGCAAACCGATGATCGAGCATGTCTGGCAGCGCGCCCGGCAGAGCCGGTTGCTTAAGGAGGTTATCATTGCCTGCGACGATCAGCGCGTCGTCAAGGCGGCTGAAAAATTCGGGGCCAAAGCCATTTTGACGGCCAAAGATCACGCCTGCGGCACGGACCGGACCGCGGAAGCCGCGGCCAATGTTACGGCTGAAATCATCGTCAATATCCAGGGCGATGAACCGCTTATCCATCACAGCGTCATTGATAGTCTGGTGACGGCGTTGAGCAAAGATCCGGATTGTTTGATGGCAACGGCGATCAAGCTCGTCCGGGCGAAGGACGAATTGGAGAACCCCAACGTCGTTAAAGTCGTCGTCGACGCGCAAGGCAATGCCTTGTACTTCTCGCGCTCCGTCATCCCTTACGACCGGGACAAGGCCGGGATCGGCAAGATCAAATATTACAAACATCTGGGCATTTACGCGTACCGAAAGAGTTTTTTGTTAGAATTCAGGGACCTGCCCAAATCGCGCCTGGAGCAAGCGGAGCAATTAGAGCAACTAAGGGCGCTGGAGGCGGGTGTTAAAATTAAAACGGTCCTGACGGATATTGAGACAATTGGTGTGGACACACCGGAAGATCTGGCGCGGGTGGCACGGCTGTTACGCTGAGAGACCATTTACGAATGCGCTGTTCTACCAATTGCAAACCGGGGTTTATTTTTTAATGACGAAAAACAGAGTGGTTCAAGCCGGTTCAGTCAAAATAGGCGGGGGAAAGCCGTTTGTCCTGATCGCCGGGCCTTGTGTGATCGAAAGCCGGAAGATGACGCTGCGGATCGCCGGGACGCTAAAAGAGATCACGGGACAACTCAAGATACCGCTCATTTTCAAGGCCAGCTACGACAAGGCCAACCGCACGTCGATCAAGTCATTTCGCGGACCAGGCTGGGCCGAAGGGCTTGACGTTTTGGCGGAAGTCCGGCGAGAATTCAAAATTCCCGTTTTAAGCGACGTGCACACCCCGCAAGAGATCGAGCAAGCCGCCGGAGCCCTTGACATTTTGCAGATCCCCGCCTTTTTGTGCCGGCAGACGGACCTTCTTTTGGAAGCCGGAAAAACCGGCAAACCGGTGAACATTAAAAAGGGACAATTTCTGGCGCCGTGGGACATGGCGCAGGTCGTCCAGAAGGTGGAGAGTACGGGCAACCGGAATATCCTGTTGACCGAGCGGGGAACAAGCTTCGGGTACAACACGCTGGTCAGCGATTTTCGGTCGTTGAGCATCATGCGGGAAACCGGTTATCCCGTTGTTTTTGACGCGACCCACAGCGTGCAGCAGCCGGGAGGGTTGGCGACCGCATCGGGCGGTCAGAGCGAATATATTCCGCTTTTATCCCGCGCCGCGGTGGCCGCCGGATGCGATGCCGTCTTCCTGGAAGTGCACCCGAATCCCGCCAAAGCGCTTTCCGATGGGCCGAACACGTTGCCGTTGTCGGCGCTTCAGAAACTGCTGATCGATTTACAGGCGATCGACAAGATCATCAAACGAACCGCCAAAGGATAAAATGACGATCCAAAAAGCCAAAGAAGTTATCGCGGTTGAAGCCCGGGCCGTGGCGGATCTGGGGGGGCGGATCAATCGAAATTTTCTAAAAGCCGTCGATCTGATCACCAAATGCAAAGGCCGTGTCATTGTCGCCGGCATGGGCAAAACGGGGATCATCGGCCGTAAAATCGCCGCGACGTTTTCGTCAACCGGCACGCCGAGTTTATGGATGCACAGCACGGAGGCCATCCATGGCGACCTGGGACAAGTCACCCGCAATGACGTAGTGATCATTATCTCCAGCAGCGGCGAAACGGAAGAGACAA
>MHGM01000045.1 GCA_001805565.1 Omnitrophica WOR_2 bacterium RIFCSPHIGHO2_01_FULL_52_10 | reverse complement strand
CCCACAATGCCCGGGTCCGTGACCGCGATGATCGGCGGCGTATCGATGAGGATAAAATCGAACTGGGTCTTCATGTCCGCCAGGAACTGCCGCATTCTATTGGAGCCAAGCAATTCCGCCGGGTTTTCCGCCACGCTGCCGGCGGCGATGAAGGCGAGGTTTTCCATGTCGGTGTGAAAAAGCGCCTCGGAGGTGTCGATCTTGTCCGTCAAGATTTCGGTAAGGCCCATCGGGTGATCGACGCCCAGATATTTTGCCATGCGGCCCCGGCGCATGTCCGCGTCCACGACCAGGACTTTCGGTTTTTGGGTCGATTGGGCGATCACCATGGCCAGATTCAACGCGGTAACGGTTTTCCCTTCAGAGTGCAAGGAACTGGTAACGACCAGCGTTTTCAACGGCCGTTTGCTGTTCGTCGAAAGGATGTTCGTCCGCAGGATCTTGTATTGTTCGGTGATCAGGGCCTTGGGGTCGAAATAAGTGACCAGACGCGGATCGACCTTGGAATCTCCGATTTTTTTGATGACCAACGCTTTCTGTTCGCGGATGCGCACGATCTTATCGATGCGCTCGAGCCTGTCTTCGGCGGCTTTGCGCAATGCTTCTGTGATCTTGCCCATGGGGTGTCCTTTTTTAATTGTCAGTTAATGGTTAATCGTAAATGGTATATGGTGAATGGTGCATGGTTTTTGTTTTACCATTACCCATTGACTATTCACCATTAACCACATTCTTTTCACTTAATTTCTTCACCTTGTCGTTCAACGCCACGAACTTTTCCAGCAGCAGTTTGTCATTGACGCGCAAGTCTTCAATCTTGGCTAAGTGGAACTTTGCCTCTGCTAGATTTTTTTTGAGACTCTTGATGTCTTTTTGTAATACGACGATCTGTTCGCGCTGGTCTTTGCGCACTGATTCCGTTTTCATCCAGTGCTGGCGGATGGCCACAAGTTCCTGCTTTTGTTCGTCCATGTGCCGGGAAAGGGCCAGGGACATGGTTTTGGCGCTCTCTAATCCCGCCATGGTCTTGAAGTTCACAAAAACGGATCCGGTCACGGCCACAACAAGTAAAACGGCGGTGAGACCGTAACCGATACGCCATATCCCGCTTTGGTCCTGGTGCGCGAGGGGCGAAAGCGCCGGTGAAACCGCGGGCGAAGACAAGACATGGCCTGATTGTCTTTGGCGTTCTTCTTTGACTTTATTAAGGGCATCCAGCAGTTTACTCATTGACGATCCTTTCAAATTCCTCATCGATATCCGACTTGTCTTTTGGCGCGGCCATGATCTGGTTTGCGGGCGATTCCTTGACGACCTCCTCCATCAATTTCTGGTCGATCATTTCCCTCTCATAGATAAAGCCATTTAAAAGCGCGCTGTCGCAAATCTGGTTGATCATTCGCGGAACGCCTTTGGAGAACTGGTAAACAATGTCCAGCGCCTGGTCCGTGAAATATTGCCGGCTGGATTTACTGGCGATCTTCAACCGGTGCAAAATATATTTTTTGGCGTCTTCTTCGCTAAGCGGTGTCAGGTGATAAAAGACCGCGATCCTTTGCCGTAATTGTTCTAATTGGGGCAGCGCAAGTTTCTTTTTGAGCTCGGGTTGTCCCAGAAAGATGATCTGGATCAGTTTTTCGTTCTCGGTCTCCAGATTAGAGAGCATGCGGACTTCCTCAAGGACGGCCGGTGTGAGGTTCTGCGCCTCGTCGATGATGACGACGACGTTATGGCCGTTGCGCAATTGTTCAATGAGATATCCGTTCAGTTGGGAAATAAGCTGCGCTTTGGAACCGCGGGTGTACTCGACGTCAAGATCTTCAAGGATGGTGCACAGCAGGTCCTTGCCGCTGATATGGGTGTTGGTGATCAGGGCCGTTTGGGTGCGCGCGTCGAGCTTGTTCAAAAGCGTGCGGCAGACGGTGGTCTTGCCGGAGCCGATGTCGCCGGTAATGACGACAAAGCCCTTGCGGGATTCAATGGCATAGATCAGTGTACTCAAGGCCTCCACGTGCTTGCTGCTTTCGTAGAAAAACCGCGAACTGGGCGTCATATTGAACGGCGCTTCTTTGAAGCCGTAGAATTTGTGGTACATAATTTTCCTTGGACACTGGTTAATGGTTAATGCCAAATGAAAAATGTCAAATTAATGACAAATGACAAATTGCTAATCAGGAATTTCACCCGTTAGTCATTAGGTCAATTATTAATTAATTTGTTATTTGAAATTTGTCATTAGTCATTTTACGACTTATTTTATAAAGTTACTCACCGCCGCCGTCACGATCACCACGATCACGCCGATGGCAACGGTCGTGCTGTAGAGCCACCGCTCTTTTTCATGTTCCAGGCGGATGCTGTCGGTGGTGCTGATCTTGGAAATAGCGCCTAAAAGCGGCACGCCCAGGAAATTTTTTGCGTCTTCGACGTCGATAAAAGATTTATCCAGAAATTCCGCCCCGATGACCAGGCCGATACCGGCCACGGCGCCTAAAAATAGTCCGATGAACGCGACTAAAAGTTTATTGGGTTGGAACGGTTTCAAGGGGATTCTGGGGGGATCCAGAATGGTGTACTGGGTCCCTTCTTTGGAGGACTGCAGACGCTGGGTGATCTTGGCGGTCTCCAGCCGCTGCAGAAGCGTGTTATAAATATTTTCATTGACCCCCGCGTCCCGTGCCATCACTTTCTGGAGATCCAGATTGAGCGTCAGCTGGGCACTGTTGTCGGTCTTTCCAGCGGCGGCCGCGGGGGTCGCGATGGATTCAATGGAGTCCAGCGCCTTTTTGATATTTTCGATGATGGGGTTGGTCGTGTCTTTGTCTAAGTTGATGTCCTGGACGTACTCCAGGTTTTCGGCCCCCAACGCTTCCTTCTTGGCGGCGATCTGGTCCTGGAGCCTTTTCACCAGGGGGTGTTTTTCCGTTGAATCGACCAGGAGGGTCTCCAGCTGTTCTTGCAGCTTCGCGATCTCCGCGGATTTGATCTTTCCTTTATAGACCTTCAGCTGTTCTTCGATAAAACTGATGGCATTGGAAGTCTCCTCATCCTGAACGCGGACGTTTTGGTCAATAAAGACCTTCGTGATCGTCTCGACCACCGCCTGGGTCATTTCCGGATTGTCGCTGATGTACGCGAGGTTGATGATATTGTTCCCGCGAAGTTTGAGCCGGATATCGTTTCTTAACACGCGGATGAGCTCTTCATATTCCTGTTTGTTCCTGACGTCGTGATCCAGCTTGAGCCGCTTGACGAGTTCGACCAGGCTGTTCCAGCCGAGGATGGATTCTCGCAGTCCGGCCATTCGCTGGCTGATGGTCGTTGAGACGGCGAGTTCGCTGAAAAGCGGGTTGTCGGACTTTCCCTCCTGTACCATAATGACTGTTTCGGATTTGTATTTACGGGGGAGGATGACTCCTGCGCATATGCCCAATGTCAGTCCGGCAAAAAGAGGGATGATCAACAGTTCTTTACGCCGAAAAAAGATCTTTAGATAACTTAATAGAGATATGCCTGACGCGTCAAAGTCTTTCATGGAGCGATTCCTTCCTTAGGAAATGGTTTAAAATCCCGTCATGACCGTCCTGCCGGTCCCGGCGGCGGTTCCGATGGGTGCGGTAACGGGTTGAATGACGCGCATGGTTTTCGCCAGGAACGTCGGCGGCACGTACAGCGTGTCCCCGGGCTGCATCACCAGATTTTCTCTTAAATCCCCGTGGTAGAGAAGTTTTTCCACGTTGACCTTGCGGATGAGCGGAGTCCCGCTGTTAGACGGCGTGATTACGCGCCCCGCGTTTGTTTTGGCGCTTAAAAGCGGTAATCCGGCCTCGACTAAGGCCTCGTGGACCGTCATCGTGTCGCCCTGCATGTAGATCTTGCCCGGGCGGCCGACTTCGCCGACCACGTAAATGATCTTGCTGTTGTAGCCGACGATCTTGACCGTTATTTCGGGATCGATGATGTAGTCGGAAAGTTTTTCGGTCAGCATTTTCTTGATCTCGTCTTTGGTAAGCCCAACGACATTCAGATCACCGACGAATTCGTACTGGATGTTCCCCTCATTATTGATGATGAACTGGCCGCTGACCTCCGGATGGCGCATCACGGTGATGTCCAGAATGTCGGTCGCCCCGACCGTGTAATGGCTCATCGAAGCGATGGTCTCGGGAATCACGGTGGAGTCTTCGGCCGCGGTCGTTGGTTCCGGGCTAAGAGGATCCGTGCCCACACTTTCCTCTAAATTCCCGGCCGTGACGGTACCGGCAAAATTCTGTCCGTGAACGGCGTTCACGGCCGCCAGCAGCACGCCCGCGCCGACAAGGCAAATAGAAAATACGGTTCGATATCTGTTTTTCATTCGTGTGTCCTCATCCGGGTGTTTGGTTTAAACTTCCACTTCAAAAATGGCCTCGTGAAATTCCTTGATCTGCTGGACGTCGCCTTGTTCGTAAATACGCCAGCCGCGCCAGTCACGTTTGGGGCGGCGGATCTTGCCGACCTTTTCCCATCTGGCCAGGGTTTTGGAGCTGACCCCAAGCATGCTTGCCACTTCGGTAATTGTAAAACGCTGGTTCACTTCTCCTCCTCCTTTGCTCTGTGCCTCCCTTTGATATAAATAGGCTGTGCTTGCCTGTCGGCAAACGGATAGATAATATCAAGCAATAACCATGCCAGCGGCATTTTAACTATTAAATAATTTTTTAATGACTGTAACATGTTGTAATATATAATCTTATGTAATGTAACAATAAAATCACCCCTTGACCGGATAATTACCCCTTCGGGAGGGCGTTTAAAAGAATGGACATGTATGTCCTGGATAAACCCTGACAGTCTTGGAAGTTTCCATATAACAATGAGTTATTGATATGTTGAGAATATTAGTCATTTTGAAGAATTCAGGAGTGGATCGCTCTCCAGTCGTAACATTTTTTATCGACTGGATTTTTTAGGGGGTGGTAGAAATTTCTTGCTATTTTAGAATCATATGGTATGCTTTTTGCTATGCAAGTCCAGATTCTTCCCCGGCAAATCCAAAAAACGATCCTGGCTCCCATCATGCAACAATCTATCGAAGTCTTGCTGCTCGCTGTCACCGAACTGAATCTTTCCATTGAACAAGAATTGCAAAGCAATCCCCTTCTGGAAATCAATGAGGAGGCCCCCGCGGCGCCGGACTCCGTAGCTAAGGAAGCGGCCCTTTACGGGGATGACCTTTTACGTTTTTCGCGCGTATCGCTGCAGGGACAGCATTCTCCTGATGATGAGATTCTTGAAGAGATCCCGATCAAAATAGAATTTTCGCTTGAAGAGAATCTGCTCCGACAACTGCGCATCGAATTGTGCAACCCGTTTGAAATAAAGATCGGGGAATATTTTATCGGGAATCTGGACGAAGACGGGTACCTTAAAACAACGTGCGAAGAGGTTGCCGTCGCGCTGGGCGTTGCGGATCGCGCGCGGATCGATCGGGTCTTGAAGGTTATCCAGGGATTTGAGCCGTTGGGCATCGCTTCCAGAAACCTGGAGGAATGTTTATCGATCCAGGTCCTGGCCGCGCGTCCCTCGCACCAAAACGTTTGTCTTGCGATCATCGCGGACCATCTCCATAACCTGGGGCACAAGCGTTTCCCGCAAATCGTCAGGGATACCGGGATACCGCTCTCCGAGGTCAAAGCGGCGGCTCATTTTATCGCGGGTCTGGAACCCAAACCGGCCCGGAATTATCGTCCTATTCGTTCATCAATTTACATTCAGCCTGATGTTTTTATTCGTAAAGATGACGAGCGCGGTTATTACGTGGAAGTCAGCCGTGAGGGGGTCCCCTCCTTGCGCGTGAATGCCTATTACCGGAATTTGCTTGGCCGCGCGAATTTAAGCGGAAAAGACCGGGAATTCATCCAGGAGAAATTCCGCGACGCCACGAATTTTATCAAAAGCATCGAGCAACGCGGGCACACCCTGCGA
>MHGM01000044.1 GCA_001805565.1 Omnitrophica WOR_2 bacterium RIFCSPHIGHO2_01_FULL_52_10 | reverse complement strand
ATATTTCCTGCTGCCGAGGGAACCGTTTATCGAAATCTTCGCCATTGACCCGAAATATATCCGCAAGCCCGCCGAGTCGTTTGCCTACGGGCCGAACCTTTTAAACCGCAAATTCAAGATCGCCTTTTCGACAATCCATAAAGACCCGAAGACGGGGGCCCTCGTTCCCGACAACTGCGTTGAATGCCTGACCAATGACATGGCCATCGCTCCCGTTCTCGTCAACGGCAAGGTCAGCGCGTTCCAGGTCTACGTCGGCGGCAGCCAGGGCGAACGGAACGGCAAACCGGGTACCGCCACGCTGGGTAAACCTCTGACCATTGTGCCGGAAGCGCAATTGATGAAAGTCTTAGACGGTGTCGTGGCCGTCCACCAGAAATACGGAGACCGGCAGAACCGTTTTTGGGCGCGATTAAAATACGTGATCCGAAAGCAAGGCGTGGACTGGTTCCGCGCGCAAGTAAGTAATCATGCCGGATTCAAGCTCCCTTTACCGGAGCCTACGCACGATTACGGGGATCGCCATCTTCATTTTGGCTGGCAGGAACAACCATCGAACGGTCTCTTGGCTTATGGTGTCTTCATCGAGAACGGCCGCCTCTCTGACACCAGCTCCAACGGCCGGCTGAAATCGATGGTGCGCGATATCGTGAACAAATACCCGGTCGAATTCATGATCACGCCCAACCAGGATGTTCTTTTTACCAACATCCCCAAGGGCCCGATGAAAGAATTCGAAGCCGACCTTAAAAAGTACGGCTACGGCGCGCGTAACGGCAAGGCTTATTCCGCGCTACGGCTTCATTCGGGCGCGTGCGTGGGCCGCGACACGTGCCGGCTGACCTACACCGAATCCGAGAAATTCGAACCGCTTCTCATCGATGAATTGGAGCAATTGGGCTGGGGCGACCTGAAAGAATCCATCGGTATCACTGGCTGCGAACGGCAGTGCTTCCGTCCGGCGACGAAAACGATAGGTCTGGTCGGCTCCGGAGTCGACCGTTACCAGTTCAAGTTATTCGGCGACGAATCCGCCCGCTTCCAGGGCAAACCGCTGATCTCATCCGACGGGGAGGAAATGTATCTGCGTTCGGTGCCGCGCGAGGGTGTGGCCGTCGTCATCGATGCCCTGTTCAAATTCTACCAAAAAAACCGCAAGACGAACGAAGGCCTCGGCGCGTTTCACCGCCGCGTCGGCGCCGACGGCATCATCCGCCACCTGCAGGAAAACGAAGCCACCAAAGCGCTCATGGAAAAACCAGCTCCGACTGACTGTGTCCTAGAATAACTTCGTATTTCCTCCCTACGGGAGCCTATGGGTATCCCGCCGCTCGTATCTCGTCGTCAATACAAATACGAGATACGAGATACGGCTCTTAAGCAACTTGCGGAATTGCTTTTGGATCCAGGATCAGCGCGACCTCTCCGTTGCCAAGAACGGTCACGCCGGAGATCCCTTTCACGCGGGAAAACTGGTGCGGCAGCGCTTTGATGACGATCTCGGTTTCCTTGATCAATTTGTCGACGAAAATACCCGCCTGACGCTCACCGTCGGTGAGGACGATAACCCGCCGCGTTTCCTGCTGCGGGCGGCCGGAGGAATGAACAGGGAACGTATTCTTTAGATCGACCAAACGGATCAGGTGCTCTCTGACCTGAATAACGGCGTGATCCTCGCGCATGTCGACCATATCCGGCGTCACGCTCATGACCTCCATGACCGCCTCCAGGGGCAAGGCGTAAATCGTCTCGCCGATGGTAACCAGCAAGGCCTGGATGATGGCCAGCGTCAGCGGGATCTTGAAGGTGAATGTGGTCCCGCGACCAACTGCGGATTGAATATCAACAACCCCGTTCAGGGCGCCAATCATGCTGCGCACCGCGTCCATCCCCACCCCGCGCCCCGAGAGCCCGGTCACCCGCGCGGCGGTGCTGGATCCCGGCAGAAATATCAGATCCCATTTCTCCCTTTCGGTAAGGCGGCTGACCTGTTCCCCGGTCACCAGCTTCTTCCTGATCGCGTTCTCGGCCAACAGCTGCCCGTCGAGCCCTCGGCCGTCATCCGCGACTTCAATACAAACATTGTTTCCCTGATGAAAGGCGCGCAGGGTGATCGTCCCGCGTTCGGGCTTGCCGGCGTTGCGGCGCGTAGGCGTGTCCTCGATCCCGTGGTCAATGGCGTTACGGACCATATGGATCAGCGGTTCCGCGATGCCGTCGATCAGATTCCGGTCGAGTTCGGTCTCCTCACCTTCCAGGACCAGCGTCACGTCCTTGCCGAGCTCCTTGGCCAGGTCGCGGACGATCCGGTTGAAACGGCTGAGCACCCCGCGGATAGGGACCATCCGTGCCTGCATGACCGCGGCCTGGATATGGGAAGCGACTTTTCCCAGGGCGCCCGTCGCTTCATCGATGCGCCGCACCTCACTCGTTAAACGGCTCTGCCCCGCGGCATGCTCCAGCTGTTCCAGTTGCTCGCGCAAAATAGCCAATTCTTTAAAGATGTGTTTTGTCTGCGCGTCTTCTTTCTTCCCGATCGAATGGCCAAGCTCACGGGACAAGGCAGAGAAATTGGATTTCAACGCCGCGATGACGCGCGCGAATTCCCTGCCGGAAGATACTTCCCCCCGCATCTGGTTGACCAACCCTTCATACCGGGCGCGGATACTGGCCAGTTCTCCGGAGAGGTTCATCAACGTGTCCAGCTTCTGGGCGTCGATACGAATAAAGGGCGTTAACGCTGCCCCCGGGCCGGCCCTTAGTTGCGCCGGGAAGCGGGCGGGCTGGGATGGCCCCGGCGGCGATGTTTTTTCTTCCCCGGGTTTGGTCTGCGGCGCATCCGGTGACAGCAAAAGCGTTTTCTTGTCCAGCAACTCCGTCAGGTCTTTGGCCGCAACAGCTTCAATGAGAAGGACGCTGACACCGCCGATCAATAATAAACCGTGGATCTCCTGGGCGCCGGCGGCCGCGCCCTGCGGGCCAAGCAGGGCAAACAGAATACCGATCTTCACCTGCCCCTGGCCCAGGTCATGGACGTCTTCCGCCCGCGGATGCATGACGATGACAACCCCGCGATGATTCAAATGGTCTTCCACCAGGCAAGCCTTCATCCCCTTTAACGGCGTATTCGCCTCCAGGGCGATCATGATCCGGTAAATCGTGTCGTGGCGGGCCAGGGCCTGCGCAAGGATCTTCCGCGCGGATCTCGAAGCGGCGGCCATTTCCGGCAGATCGTCCTTTCTCCTTTTTTCCGCCGGAGAACTTTGCACGTACTGCTTAAGCTTCTCGACGACCGAAGTGGTATCCCCCGCAACATCTTTCTTGTGTCTCAGGGAAAAGATGACGTTGCTGATGGTATCGATGCCGCCAAACAAAAGCGGGAACATCTCCGGGAACACCTGGCGGTTCTCGCGGGCGATCACGAGGATGTTCTCCAGCGCGTGCGCGATCTCCTGCGCGTCGGATATGTTCATCATCGCGGACGATCCCTTGATCGTGTGGATGACACGAAAAAGATTGTTGATGAGCGCCGGAGCGATGGGGTTCTTTTCGAGGATCACCAGGTCATCGTTAAAGCGGGCGATATTCTGCTCCGTTTCGTCCAGGTAGATGCCAAGATACGCTTGATCGACTTCAACGGGTTGCGCCGGGGCCTCTTTTTTCTTTTTCCCCGTCGGCTTTCCGGTGACCTTCTGGATATCTTCGAGGAGCCGGACAACGTCCGTCGATTCTTGCGCGCCCTGGTTTAAATCCCTTGCCAGACTCCCCAGCGCCTCCAGCGCCGCGCCGATGAGATCCGCCACCTTTCGGTCCAGGGCGCCCGAATGTTGCCGCACGTATTCCAGCAGCATCTCCCAATGGCGCGCGAGCTCGGCAGTTTTCGGCAAACCAACCCTGGAAGCCGCGGCATGAAGCGCGCGCAGTTCACCGGACATCTCCTTGAGATCATCGTCACGGACATCCCTTTTCTCACGCAGGCACTGGGCGAACTGAAAAAATTTCTCTGCAAACTTCTTTAAGGAAACATCCGCTTCCTTGAGAAATGTTTTAATCCCCTCCGGCCCTGCCTTTTGTTTATCTTTCGCTGCCATCGGTTTTATCCAGACCTTTAAGGGCTGAAGTTCCTGATATCTTCCTGGGCCGATTCATACATTTTATCCAGATCGAGAATAATGATAACGCGTTCATCCAGCCGGCTGATGCCCGCGACGCACTCTTGGGGAATCTTGAGCTTGCCCTGGGGGACGGGCGTGATCGAGGAACGCTCTATCTTGACGTTATCGAGCAGTTCGTCGGCCACAAAACACACCGGTGTCTCACGTACGTCGACGACGATGATCTTCGCTTTCTCACCGAGGGCTTTCCCGCCCAGGCCGAATTTCCGGCGAAAATCAAAGACCGGGATAATATTGCCCCGCGCGTTGATGACACCCAAAACGAAATCCGGCATCTGCGGTATACGGGTCACAGGCAAAAGACGCAAAACCTCGTGCACGCGGGCGATATCAAGCGCGTATTGCTCATCGCCCAGCTGAAAACAAACCAGCGGCAGCAATTCTTCGGTCCCTTCGGCCCCTTCGGTCCCTTCGGCCCCGAAGGGGCCGAAGGGACCGAAGGGGCCGAAGGGACCGAAAGTATCAGATTTCTCCGGGAGGTAATATTCGTCCATCAGTCCTCAACGCCCCTTCCGATTTCTATAAATTCGAAATCCGCATATCGACCCCTTCGACTACGCCAGGGTCGATCCTGAGTTTAGCGAAGGATCGAAATCCGAAACAAACCTAAAATCTGAATTCCTTAAATTCCAAACCTTTTTGTTTTGCTCATTACTACTTTTGGTCATTTGGATTTGTTTCGTGCTTCGTGCTTCGAATTTCGGATTTCTTTGCCAATTGCTCCTTGATATGTTTCATCAGGCTCCAGCGGTCTCCTTCATCGAGGCCGATAAATTCAACGGCGATGTCATGGACGCTGTCAGGGGCAATCGTCTGCACGCGCACGACCCTGGCCAGGACAATGACCGGTTCCCGGCGTGAGGTTTTATCGTCTTTGTAAAATTCATTTTTGTAGCGTTCCCAGCCGCGGATGGAGATCGCCAGCTTGAGAACATCGCCGACATTATATTTGACCTTTGCCTCAAAGAGCGCCCCGCCCTGGCTGTAATTCTTGATCATCCCTTCCTGCCGCATTTCCAGTTCGCTGGTCATATCCAGAACATATTTTTCATGACGCAGTAAGTGGCTTTGATCCAGCCGGAGGTAACGTCTTCGCTCATGGTGAGGTTGCCGGGTCATTTCAGGGAATCACCTTGCTGTCCAGCAAACAGATCAGATGCTCGATGTCATCTTTGGATATTTGCGCGTCCACGCCGGCCGCCTGACATTTCCCGGGGAGATCCTCGACCAGACTGCCGGAGAAGACGACGCAGGGCAGTTTTTTAAGCGCGGGGTGTTCTTTGATCTTGCGGATCAGTTCCAGCCCGTCCATCCTGGGCATCTCGATGTCCGAGAGGACCAGATGATAGTGCTGGGTGATATCCTTGAAATCCGGCGACCGGAGAATATCCTCCAGGATTTCCCAGGCCTCAAAACCGTTACTGACGGTCAGCACGTTGTATCCGGATTGTTTCAGACAACGGGCGAGCAGCTGGCGCATGAACGCCGAGTCTTCCACGACAAGGATTTTCTTGATTGAACGGTCGAAATTGACCTTGGGGACGGGAAGTGACGCGCGGGCCTGGGGCTTGGTACGATCCACCGGATGAATGTCCAGGGCGATCTGTTCAAAATCCAGCAAGGAGATCGTCCGGCCGTCGCTGTGCGCGATCCCCTTGAAATAATTTCCCCAGGGCCGGGGCGGCTGCGACGGAAACTCAACAGTCAAACGGGAAATGCGCAGGATCCTCGTGACCTGGTGCACCAGGAACCCGACACGAAAACGGTAAAATTCCGAGACAATGACGCGTTTTTTCTCGGGCCGCCCTTGGCGAGCCTCGCCATTGGCGGGAATATGAAAATGTTTTGCCAGATCGATGACGGGGATGATCTTGCCGCGCAGGTTGACCACGCCGCCTATCGAAGGGTGCGGCCCGGCAACAGGGACCAGCCCTCCGGTGGT